>NZ_QUEN01000010.1:0-837 GCF_003478175.1 Faecalibacterium sp. OF03-6AC
TTCTTGCTCATGGCTTCCTGTTCGGCGTAATGGCTCCCAATACCCTTTTTGATTTCCTTGACCGCCGCCATAAAGTACATCTCGATGTCATCAAGGTCGCCCTGATACACTGGTTTTCTCCGAAGGCTGATGTCCTTTGCGGCTTTGGCTGCTTCCGGGGTCTTGACCTTTGTGCGCAGCAAGGTGCTCAATGTCGTGAGCATGGCATTCTGTGCCGCGATGCCAGACGCAAAAGTATCATCAAAATACTGCGCTATGCGGTAAGTAAGCTCTGCAAAGCGGGCGTTTTCCAGCAGCAGATTGACCACCTCTGTATTGACACGCCCTGTGTAGAGGTTCTTTGCGGCTTCTACGGACAAGCCTAACTCGGCAATGTCGTAGTTCTTGCGGTCGGGAATGTTGGTTTCTCCCAGCAGAAAATCCGTGGACACGTTGAACAGCCTTGCGATCTTCAGCACCTGCTCATGGGTCAGAGTTCCTTTCGCACCACTGATAAAACGGCTGATAGTGCTTTTAGAGCAGCCGATTTCCTTGGCAAGCTCCGGTTGGCTGATGTTGTGCTCTTTCATCAAGTCCGCAAGACGGACGTTGGACGGTGCGGGCAGATATTCCTGTGCCATGTGGTCGGCCCTCCTTTTTGAGCTTTTTCCTCATTATAATACGCTCTGCCGTTTTGTTCAATATACGGCTTTCTCTCCGCCTTTGCTGTTGCAGCCCTGCAACCAGTAAGGGCTTTTTTCTTTTTCCGTTGCAGTTTTGCCGCTTTTTCGCCTTTCCAGCAAAATTTTCCGTATATTCAGGCAGGAAGCAAAAAACACCAGAGTTCCCACTTTGGGG
>NZ_QUEN01000010.1:847-110856 GCF_003478175.1 Faecalibacterium sp. OF03-6AC
TTTGGGGTCTCTGGTGCAGTACATAATATCGCTTCGCCCAGTGGCCGCAGAGTGCGGGGTTTTGTAGGCATCGAACCGCTTGTCCACCCCTGCCCGTAAAAAGTGCATTTTTTCACGGAATAAGTTCGTACAACCTGTACGGTCTGTACTTGTACGCACCTGTACGGCGCGCTTTGAAAAAATCAAGCGTTTTATCGTCCGTATTTTATCTGCTCGTACACCGTACGAACCGTACGGGTTATTTGAACTCCGTACGCTTTTTTTCAGATGCGTACGGAGCAATCAAGTTCGCATTGTGCGAACTTGTCGGGGCGAGGTCCCTCCATCTTACTGGCGCAAGACCGTTCGGTCACTTAAAAGCCCCACTGGGGCTTTCATTGCTTCGCAAACGTGAACTTGATTAACTCTCCCGCAGGAGACGTTCCCCCTCGGAGAGTCCTCGAAGAGCCCACTACACTTTGCAGCCCATAGGGATGAAAGTGTCATAGTGGGTTATTACACTTCCGTGGAAGTGCATCTCCGTCCCCCGTCACCTTCCTCTGAACCTTGAAAGGAGGAATGCCCTCTGGCAAGAAACGATGGCATCGACCGCACAAGCGTCCGAAATCTCGCCGTTTCGGACAAAGCTGTTGGCAACACCCAGCAGCACAATGAGCGCGAAAAGGACAGCTATCGAAACCCCGACATTATCCCCCACCGCGCCGAATGGAACGTCCATTTCAAGAAACCCACTGCCAGCTACACCGACCTGTTCGCCCGGATGGAGGCCAGCGGCACCATTTCCACCCGTGGTCTGAAATCAGATGCCACCCACTACTGCGAGCTTATCTTCGATGTCAACTCTGCCTATTTCGATAATCACGGCGGCTACGAGTTCGCCAAGCAGTTCTATGCGGATGCCTACAAAGCCGCGGTCCAGATCGTGGGCGGTGAGCAGTATATCCTCTCCGCCGTCATGCACGCCGACGAGATCAATCGCGCCATGACCGAAGCTCTGGGGCGAGAAGTCTACCATTATCATCTTCATGTGGTCTATGTCCCGGTGGTCGAAAAGCAGATCCTGTGGTCGAAACGCTGCAAGGACAAGGCACTGGTCGGCACCGTCAAGGAGACTGTCATGCAGGTCAGCCGGAGCAAGAAGTGGGCATCCAAGCCCCTGCTGGACGATGCCGGAAAGCCTGTGCTGCAAAAAAACGGCAAGCCAGTCCTGAAGAAGTCGTACAGTGTCCTGCAAGACGATTTCTTCAACTATATGCGCAATGCCGGGTACACGGATGTAGAGCGCGGTGAGCGCGGCAGCACCGAAGAACACCTGACCGTCACCCAGTTCAAAGTCCAGCGGGAGCAGGAACGTCTGGACAGCCTGACCGCCCAAGCCGACCAAAAGGCGCAGTCGCTTGCCAAAACCAGTCAGACCCTCTCCAAAAAGGAGAAGGAACTTGCCGCTGTGCAGAAAAAGGCCACGCTCACGAAAGAAGCCCTCATTCATGCGCGCGATCTGGATTATATCGGCAAGCGCACCATTCTCGGTAACTACTCGCTGACCGAAGAAGAATTTTCCAAGCTGAAAAAGCAAGCCGACCACGGCTATATGATGGACGTGGAGAACCGCCGCTTGAAAGAAGAACTTTCCACCGCCAAGAAGGAGGCCGTTCGTTGGAGTAACAAGTACCACGACCTGTGGTACGATGTAAAGCCCTATCTGGATGCTCTCCACCGTGCTCCTGAACTGGTGCGCGGTTTTCTGGAAAAGATTCTTGCTCCCAAGCAGGAGCGCACCATGAATGTGCCGCAGCGAAGCCGCAAGCGTGGGCAGGATATGGAACTTTGATTTTCGGAGGATACCATTTGAACAAAAAGAAGAAGTCGAACAAATCCGGCTACCCGGATGAAGCAATCAAGACCCTTGCGCGTTGCTTTTATCCCTCCATGGTTGAGTTTTTCAACAGTGAGGAAGGCCAGCGTGAATATGAGGAATGGCTGAAAGAGCAGGAAGCACTACAAGCCTTGCCTGTTGCCGCATAAAAACAGCAGGACGCTCCCGGTAAAGGGAACGCCCTGCATTACATAGATGTATCTCGCCGAGGTGTGTCCAGCTGGGCACACCTTTTATTTTTTTGTCCTTAATCTTCTAGCCCATGGCTCCCGGTTATATTCTTCAAATATTCCTCCGGGTCGCCGTTCAGGATCAAATCGGCATAGCCCAGCGGGTCATTATAGATAAGGTAGTCCAATTCGGTCTGCTGTGCCATGGTCACATCCAACGCATCCTCAACCCCTGTGCAGTCAATGGAGATTTTTCTCCCGTCCCGGAGCAGAAGTTCCACGCACCCGGTGTCCATGTTGAATTTGCAGGCTCTTTCATCGTACTTCATAATCGCATCCTCCAAATCTTGTTATCAGCTTATGGTCTATGACAAGGTATCGGAGTTTTACGCCGTCCACGGGAGCCTTCATTGTTATACCCGAAGAAAACGAAAAATCCGAACCCTTCTCCAATCGGAAACAGGTTCGGATTTTTCTTGTTTGGTGGGCGCGGGTGGATTCGAACCACCGAAGCTGAAAGCAGCAGATTTACAGTCTGTCCCCATTGGCCACTCGGGAACACGCCCATATTCACTTTTTGTGTCCTTCGCCGGACGACTTGCTTATTTTATCATGAAGGAAGGCTTTTGTCAACTGTTTTTTACGTTTTTCTTCAAATGCATTTTCCGTGCAGAGAAACGGCTGAGCAAAGGCGGGAAAAGCCCTGCAGCCACGCAGGCACGGCAAAGTCGGAGAAAAAAGCCAGCCGGAAGAAATTGATAGGAAAATTGCAAGAAAAACTCGGGACAATATGTGAAAAGTGCAAGACTTTTTTATCTCTGCATTGAAAAACACAGTAAGGCGTGATATATTAAAAACGTAACAAAGTGCAACAAAATGGATGGTGCTTTTGTCACTCTGTGGCAAATCAGGCGGGATAAGTAGAAAAGGAAAGGCATAGCGACAAACCATGACGATTCAGGAATGTTATAGACAGATGGGCGCAAATTATGAGGACGTGCTCAAGCGGCTTTACAACGAAGGCATGATCTGCAGATTTGCGCTGATGTTTTTGAACGACGACAGCTATCCGAAACTGGAGCAGGCATTGAAGGAAGAAAATGTGAAAGAAGCATTCCGTGCGGCACACACGCTCAAGGGCGTGTGCCAGAACCTGGGCTTTACCAACCTGTATCAGCCCACCTACGATTTGACCGAGGTGCTGCGAACAGGCACACTGGAAGGTACCAAGGAGCTGTTTGACAGCGTGACCTGCCAGTACAAAATCACCATCAATGCGATCCGTGCGCTCCAGTAAGCTCCGCATTTGGCTCGATCTCCAAACGGCATCCTTCCTTATAAAAAGGCAGGATGCCGTTTTTTATTGCATTCTGCGCAGTTTTGTGATATAATGCCGGACGAACTGAACAGAAAAACAGCAGGTGCCTTTTGCCGATGCACTGCACGGCGGAAAGGGTAAAAGGGAAGCGGGTGCAGATCCCGCACGATCTCGTCACTGTGATAAGGGAGTCCGCATCAGGGTGCTTTGCACCAGCCACTGGAGCTTTTGCTCTGGGAAGGAGATGACGGGCGGCGATCTTTCAGTCAGGAAACCTGCCTGCTGTTGGTACGGGGGTGCAAACCCCAGATCACGAGGAATTGGTTGTACCAAAAAGCCCTGAAACAACAGAGGTCTTTTTGTCATGCCATCCGCAGGACAGAAGGGCCTCTTTTTTCATCTCTCTTTCCTGTACCCTTTGTTTGGTTCAAACCGCAATTTATCCAGCAGGAAAGGACAAGAACAATGAGAAAGATCGAAACCAAAAAGCTGGCCGCAGCTGTTACGGCTCTGGCTCTGTGCGTCGGCGTGCTCACCGGCTGCGGCGGGGCTGCTTCCAGCACTGCATCCAGCACCGCTGCGTCTTCCGCTTCCAGCGAAGCGAGCAGCGAGGAGGCTGACGAAATGGCAGCAAAGAATGTGGCAGACCTGATAGATGCCATCTATGTGCAGGAGCGCAATGAGGATACCGATGCCCAGTGCGAAGCCGCCAAGGCTGCATGGGATGCCCTGACCGACACCCAGAAGGAACTGGTGGAAGGTGAGAACGCCGACCCCGACTACTTTGGCCGTGACACCGGCGATGCCTCCAAGGACGATGCCCGCAATCAGGACGACATTGGCGACAACGAGCTGCTGGTGGTCTCCTTCGGCACCTCCTTCAACGACAGCCGCGTGAAGGACATCAAGGGTATCGAGGATGCCCTGCAGGCCGCATACCCGGATTGGTCTGTGCGCCGCGCATTCACCGCACAGATCATCATCAACCATGTGCAGGCTCGTGATGGCGAAAAGATCGACAACATGCAGCAGGCCATGGACCGCGCTGTGGAAAACGGCGTGAAGAATCTGGTCGTTCAGCCCACCCACCTGATGCACGGTGCTGAGTACGACGAGATGATGGAAATGATCGACACCTACCGCGACAAGTTTGAATCTGTCGCTGTGGCTGAGCCCCTGCTGGGCGAGGTCGGTTCCGATGCCACCATCATCAATCAGGATAAGGAAGACGTTGCCAAGGCTGTCACCGCTGCTGCCGTGAAGGAAGCCGGCTACGACAGTCTGGATGCCGCTGCTGCGGACAAGGTCGCCTTTGTCTTTATGGGCCACGGCACCTCTCACACCGCAAAGGTGAGCTACAGCCAGATGCAGACCACTATGCAGACTCTGGGCTACGACAATGTGTTCATTGGCACCGTTGAGGGCAAGCCGGAAGAGACTGCCTGCGAGAACGTGATCGAGGCTGTTAAGGCTGCGGGCTACACCAAGGTCATCCTGCGCCCGCTGATGGTGGTTGCCGGCGATCACGCCAACAACGATATGGCCGGTGAGGATGCCGACTCCTGGCTGAGCCAGTTCAAGGCTTCCGGTGCTTTCGACAGCATCGACTGCCAGATCGCTGGTCTGGGCGGGATCGAGGATGTCCAGAAGCTGTATGTCGCCCACACCAAGGCGGCGATCGATTCTCTGAACGGTTGATCTTCAAGAACCCTCTCCGTCTCGCGGCCGCTTTGCGGCATCCGGTGGAGAGGGTTCATTTTTTATCCGAACAATGGTATAATAAAAGCTGATTTTTTATAATGTAGAGGTATTTCCTATGAAACGCGTCTTTTCCTGTGTTGTCGCTGCTTCTCTGGCACTGAGTCTGCTGGTGGGCTGCGGCGCTTCTTCCACGGCATCTTCTGCAGCTTCCAGTGCTGCTTCTTCCGAGGCGGCATCCTCTGTGGCTTCTTCTGCTGCTGAGACCGCCGCTTTGCCGGATGGTGTGTATACCGCCGAGTTTGACACCGACAGCAGCATGTTCCACGCCAACGAAGCCTGCGACGGCAAGGGCACCCTGACCGTGGAGAACGGCCAGATGACCTTCCATGTCAGCCTTGCTTCCACCCATATCGTCAACCTGTATCTGGGCAAGGCTTCCGATGCCGCCGACCACGAGGCCGACTGGCTGCAGCCCACCACAGATACCGTCACCTATTCCGACGGCACCTCGGAGGAGGTGTACGGCTTTGACATCCCGGTCACTGCTGTGGATACGGACTTTGACCTTGCCATTCTGGGCACCAAGGGCAAGTGGTACGACCATGTCGTCAGCGTGCGCAATGCGGTCCAACAGGCTGGTACCGCAGCTCCCGCCGACGGTACCTACACCTGCGATGTGACGCTGGAAGGCGGCTCTGGCCGTGCCACCGTGGAGAGCCCCGCAGCCCTGACCGTGGCAGACGGCAAAATGACCGCTACCATCGTGTGGAGCAGCCCCAACTACGACTATATGCTCATGGATGGCGAGAAGTATCTGCCCACCAACACTGAGGGAAATTCCACCTTTGAGATCCCCGTTGCCGCGCTGGACACTGCACTGGATGTCACCGCCGACACCGTGGCCATGAGCACTCCTCACGAGATCGAGTACACGCTGACCTTTGATTCTGCAAGTCTGAAGTGACTCCTCCAGTCACCTTCTTTGGCAAAAAGATAAACTTTACCGTACTGCCAAAGCCTCCCTCTATGAGGGAGATGGCGCGGCGTAAGCCGTGACGGAAGGAGTTCCCTATGAAGATCACCCGAAAGCAATTTCTGAAACTGATCCCCGCTGCGGCGCTGACGCTGACCGGCTGCGGCAGCAAGACTCAACCTGCCAATACGGAAAGTCTTGTTTTCTCCCATCATTACCAGCTGGACTATGCGCAGCAGTTCACAGCGGACTGCTATGAGGGCGGCTATACCATGCTGACCATCGCGGAGTCAGATGCACGGTTCCTTGTTGTGCCGGAAGATGCTGCGGAGGTGGACGGTCTGCCTGCTGATGTGACTGTGCTGCGCCAGCCGGTGGAGAATATTTATCTGGTCTCCACCTCGGTGATGGATCTGCTTTTACATCTGGACGCACTGGACAGCGTGGCCTTTTCCGGCACCAAGGCCGAGGGCTGGTATCTGCCCGCGGTGCAGCAGGCCATGGAAGAGGGAAAAATCGCGTATGCAGGCAAGTATAGCGCCCCGGATTACGAGCAGATCCTGGCGGCAGACTGCCGCCTTGCCATTGAAAATACCATGATCCTGCACACGCCGGAGGTAAAGGAACAGCTGGAGCACTTTGGCATCCCGGTGCTGGTGGAGCGTTCCAGCTACGAGAGCGACCCGCTGGCCCGCATGGAGTGGATCAAGCTTTACGGCATCCTGCTGGGCAGGGAAGAACAGGCCGAGCAGGTGTTTTCCGCGCAGGAGACAGCCGTTCAGCCCATCCTTTCGCAGGAACCCACGGGAAAAAGCTGTGCCTTCTTCTCGCTGACCACCAACAACCTTGCCACTGTGCGCAAGGGCAGTGACTATGTGGCCCGCATGATCGAAATGGCAGGCGGCAGCTATGTCTTTGCGGATCTGACGGACAATGGCAACAGCCTTGCTACCATGAACCTGCCGCTTGAGGACTTCTATGCAGGTGCAAAGGATGCCGATGTGCTCATCTACAACAGCGCCATCGAGGGCATGATCGCATCGGTGAGCCAGCTGACCGAGCGTTTCCCGCTGCTGAACGAATTCAAAGCGGTGAAGGAAGGGCAGGTGTGGTGCACCACCCAGAGCCTGTTCCAGCAGAGCATGGAGCTGGCAGACCTGATCGTGGACATGAACCGGGTGTTTACCAAGGGCACACCTGCCGCCAGTGAACTGAAATTTATCACCCATGTGGATTAAAGAAGGGAAATTTTACAGAAAGGAAAGCCTATGACCCGTACCAGACGCCTTGCAGCCGCCTATATTTCCCTTGCGGCAGCCGTGGCGGTGCTCTTTGCGCTGAACCTGTTCTGGGGCAGCGTGTCCCTTGCACCGGGTGCGGTGCTGACGGCGCTGCTGGGCAAGGGCGGCGATGCGCTTGCGGGGAACATCATCCTGCAGCTGCGCCTGCCCCGCGCGGTCATGGCGGTGCTGCTGGGGGCAGCCCTCAGCGCAGCGGGATACCTTCTGCAGACCTTTTTTGCAAACCCCATTGCCGGGCCATTTGTTATGGGCGTTTCCAGCGGCGCAAAGCTGGCGGTGGCCCTGACCATGGTGGTGTTTCTGGACCGCGGGATGCTGACCAGCTCGGCCACGATGATCGCGGCTGCCTTTGCGGGTGCCATGGCTGCCATGGCCTTTGTGCTGGCGGTGGCCCGGCGGGTGCAGCGCATGAGCATTCTGGTCATCTGCGGTGTGATGATCGGCTATATCTGCTCCGCCATCACCGATATCGTGGTGGCCTTTGCACAGGATTCCAACATCGTCAATCTGCACAACTGGTCGCAGGGCAGCTTTTCCGGCGTGACATGGGCCAATGTGCAGGCTGCGGCACTGGTGGTGCTGCCTGCACTGGCGGCATCCTTTCTGCTTTCCAAGCCCATGGCCGCCTACCAGATGGGCGAAGCATATGCCCGCAGCGTGGGCGTGAATGTCAAGCCTTTCTCGGCAGCGCTGGTGCTGCTATCCAGCCTGCTGGCGGCCTGCGTCACCGCCTTTGCGGGGCCGATCTCCTTTGTAGGCATCGCGGTGCCGCACCTTGTCAAGCAGCTGCTGGGCAGCGCAAAGCCGCTGTATGTGCTGCCGGGGTGCTGTTTGGGCGGTGCGGCTTTCTGCCTGTTCTGCGACCTGCTGGCCCGCAGTCTGTTCGCGCCCACGGAGCTGTCCATCAGCTCGGTCACGGCCGTGTTCGGCGCACCGGTGGTCATCTGGCTGCTGGTGCGGCGCAATTCAGAGCGGGAGGGCGCATGATGAACGAAAAAGCACTTTGCACTGCGCGGGAGCTTGCCATCGGCTACGGCAAGACACCGCTGCTCTCGAATATTTGCCTCGGGGTGCAGCCGGGCCAGATCCTGACTCTCATTGGCCCCAACGGCGCAGGCAAATCCACCTTACTGCGCACACTGGCGGGCCAGCTTGCCCCCATGGGCGGCACAGTGCTTCTGGCGGGGAAGGATCTTACTGCCTATACCGGTACCCAGCGGGCGCAGAAGCTGGCTCTAATGGCTCCCCACAGCCGCCGGATGGAACTGACCACCTGCTTTGATTTTGTTTCGGCGGGGCGCTATCCCTACACCGGACGGCTGGGCATTTTGTCTGCTGAGGACAGGCAGCAGGTGCACAGAGCTTTGGAGCTGGTGGGCGCGGTACACCTTGCAGACCGGGATTTTAACCGCATCAGCGACGGCCAGCGCCAGCGCATCCTGCTGGCCCGGGCACTGTGCCAGCAGCCGGAAGTGATCCTGCTGGACGAGCCGACCTCTTTTCTGGATATCAAGGGCAAGATCGAGCTGCTCACCATTTTAAAGGAGCTGGCCCATACCGGTCGGCTGGCGGTGATCCTGAGCCTGCACGAGCTGGAATTGGCCGAAAAAATAGCGGACACGGTGGTGTGCGTTTCGCCCGCAGGTGTTTCCGGCGTGCTGACCCCGGAACAGGCGTTTCAGCCGGAGAACATCCGCGCCCTGTACGGCCTGACCGAACAGCAGTACACGGCTCTGTTCGGCACACCGGAGCCGGAAGCCGAAAAGGCACCCGCCGGAAAACCTCAGTTTGAGCATTACGTCCGCAGCGGGCAGAAGCTGCTGCGCTGCGGCTATACCACCGGCACCTGTGCCGCGCTGGGGGCTGCCGGGGCGGCGCGTCTGCTGCTGACCGGCCGCGAACCGGAAACGGTGGCTCTGCGCACGCCCAAGGGCATTGTGGTGGAGGTGGCACCCATTTACTGCCGCAGCACGGACACAGGTGCCGCATGTGCCATCCGCAAGGACGGCGGCGACGATGTGGACGTGACCACGGGCCTGCCGGTGATTGCATCGGTGGTGCTGGAACCGGATGCCCCCGGCGTGCGCATCCTTGGCGGCGAGGGGGTGGGCCGGGTGACGAAGCCCGGCCTTGACCAGCCCGTAGGCGAAGCCGCTATCAACCATGTGCCCCGCCAGATGATTGCCGAGGCGCTGGAACGGGAAGCTGAAAATGCTGCCTACACCGGCGGCTTTGCAGTGACCATTTCCATCGAGGGCGGTGCCGAGACGGCAAAGCGCACCTTCAACCCGCACATCGGGGTGGAGGGCGGGCTTTCCATTCTGGGCACCAGCGGCATCGTGGAGCCCATGAGCCAGCAGGCCATTCTGGATACCATCCAGCTGGAAATGAATCAGGCCGCACTGCGCGCAAAAAATGCCCCCGGCCCCCGGCGGCTGGTGCTGGCCCCCGGCAACTACGGGCTGGATTATCTGGCCGGCGCTCTGCCGCAGTTCGAGCGGTTCCCGGTGGTCAAGACCTCCAACTTCATCGGAGATACGCTGGATATGGCCGCCACGGCCAAATTTGAGGAAGTGCTTCTGGTAGGCCATGTGGGCAAGCTCTGCAAGCTGGCGGCAGGGGTCATGAACACCCACTCCCACACGGCGGATGGCCGCGCTGAAGTGTTTTGCGCCCATGCGGCGCTGTGCGGTGCCGCGCATGAGGTGTGCGCCGCCCTGATGGATGCCGCCACCACCGATGCCTGCCTTGACATTCTGGACGGCGCACAGCTGCGTGCACCGGTGCTGGAAAACATCCTTGCTGCCATCCAGATGCATCTGGACCGACGGGCAGGCGGGGCGTTCCGGGTGGGCGCGGTGCTGTTCTCCAACCAGCACGGCCCGCTGGGCGAGACAAAAACGGCAAAGGAGCTGATGCAGGAATGGCAGAACTGAAAGGTACATTTTACGGTGTCAGCGTCGGCCCCGGCGACCCGGAGCTGATGACGCTGCAGGCTGTGCGGCTCATCCGGCAGTGCCCGGTGCTGGCCGCGCCGCAGACTGCTTCCGGCCAGATGCTGGCGCTGGACATCGCCCGCAGTGCGCTGGGAGAAGCGCTGGACGGCAAGACCATCGTCCCGCTGTACTTTGCCATGAGCCGTGACCCGGCTGCGCTGGCGGCTTCGCACGAAAAAGCCGCCGCCGCGGTGCGGCAGTATCTGGATGCCGGGCAGGACGTCGCCATGCTGAACATCGGTGATGTTTCCATCTATGCCACCTTTGGTTACCTGCAGGAGATCTTGCAGGCCGGGGGTTATGCCACCGTCATGGCGGCAGGCGTGCCCAGCTTTTGTGCGGCGGCGGCGCGGCTGAATGTGCCGCTGACCGGCGGCATGGATACGCCGCTTACCATTGCGCCCGGCGGCTGGACAGACCGCGTGCTTGAAATGCCCGGCACCAAGGTATTGATGAAAGCCGGCAGGCAATTGCCTGTCTTATTGGATACCCTGCAGCAGGCAGATAAGCTGAAAAAAAGCGCACTTGTGTGCAACTGCGGTCTGCCGGACGAGCGGGTCTACCCGGATCTTTCCCTTGAGCGGCCGCAGGAACAGGCCGGTTATTTTGCCACCGTTTTGGTAAAGGAGTAACGTTATGGTACATTTTGTTGGTGCAGGCCCCGGCGCACCGGACCTCATCACCCGGCGGGGCGCGGCCCTGCTTCAGAAAGCCGACTGCATCATCTATGCGGGCAGTCTGGTGAACCCGGCCCTGCTGGGCCTTGCAAAGACAGACTGCGCCATTTATAACAGCGCTGAAATGACGCTGGAGCAGGTGCTGGATGTGATGCGGCAGATGGAAGCTGCGGGTAAGATCACCGTGCGCCTGCACACCGGCGACCCCTGCCTTTACGGTGCCATCCGGGAGCAGATGGATGTGCTGGATGCCGAGGGCATTCCCTACGATGATACCCCCGGTGTTTCCAGCTTCTGCGGTGCAGCGGCGGCACTGAATGCCGAGTACACGCTGCCCACCGTGAGCCAGACCGTCATCATCACCCGCATGGAGGGCCGCACCCCGGTGCCGGAAAAAGAAAAGCTGGCAAGCCTTGCCGCCCACGGGGCAACGATGGTCATTTTCCTATCCATCGGCCTTGTGGACAAAGTACAGCAGGCGCTTCTGGCAGGCGGTGCCTATACGCCGGATACCCCGGCAGCGGTGGTGTATAAGGCCACATGGCCGGAAGAAAAAACGGTGCGCTGCACCGTAGGTACGCTGGCGGAAAGCGTTCATGCAGCGGGCATCACCAAAACGGCGCTCATCGTGGCAGGCGGCTTTCTGGGCCGGAATTATGAGCGCAGCAAGCTCTACGACCCGGCCTTTACCACCGAGTTCCGCAAGGGGACAGACCAGTGACCCGCGCCTATCTGGCCTTTACGGCAAAGGGCCTTGCACTGGCCCAAAAACTGGCGGCGGCATATCCCGGCAGTGTGACCCGCTGCGGCCATGAAGCCGGGCAGGTGCACCTTGCCGATTGGACGGCCCGCCAGTTTGCCGGGAGCGATGCCCTTGTTTTTGTAGGTGCTGTGGGCATTGCGGTGCGGGCCATTGCGCCCCACTGCCAAAGCAAGGCACAGGACCCTGCCGTTGTGGTGCTGGACGAGTGCGGCCGCTTTGCCGTGCCCATCCTTTCAGGCCACCTGGGCGGTGCCAACGACCTTGCCCGGGCGCTTGCCGCTGTGTGCGGCGCGGTGCCGGTGATCACCACAGCCACCGACGCAAACGGTGTGTTTGCGGTGGACGAGTGGGCAAAGCACCAGAACTGCACCGTGCTGGAGCCGGAGCGCATCAAGCTTGTCAGCGGTGCACTGCTGGCGGGCAAAACGGTGCAGTTTGCATCCGACTGGCCCATTGCGGGTGCACCGCCTGATGGGATCGCGGCGGGAGATGACCCGGACTTTGCCCTCACCCTCTGCCCGGCGGGGAATGCACTGCATCTGGTGCCGCGCATCGGCGTGCTGGGCGTGGGCTGCAAACGCGGCACCAGCGCCGAAACGCTGGCCGAAGCCTTTGCAGCTTTCTGTGCCCAGAACCGCCTTGCGCCGCAATGCATCACGGCGGCGGCAAGCATCGACTTAAAACAAAACGAGGCGGGCCTGCTGACCTTCTGTAAGAGCCACAGCTGGCCGGTGCAGTTTTTCACAGCGGAACAGCTGCGTGCCGCCCCCGGCAGCTTTACGCCTTCGGCCTTTGTGCAGAGCGTTACCGGCGTGGACAATGTCTGTGAACGGTCGGCAGTGCTGGCCGCAGGCGGGACACTCGTTTTTCACAAATATGCCCATACCGGCGTGACCTTTGCGCTGGCCGTGCGGCCCTATGCCCCGGACTGGAGGTGGCAGAATGTTTGACCCGATGGAATTTGAGATCGACGAACCGGAAAAGGTAGTCTACGTGGTGGGCATTGGCCCCGGAGATGTTTACTACCTGACGCAGGAAGCCCAGACCGTTCTGGAACACGCAGATGCCATCTGCGGCTATAAACTTTATCTTGACCTGATCGAGCCGGAGTTCCCATGTGAGGAGTATTATTCCACCGGCATGACGCAGGAGATCGACCGCTGCCGCTGGGCGCTGGAAAAGGCGGATACCGGCAGGCGCGTGGTGATGGTGTGCAGCGGCGACGCAGGCGTTTACGGCATGGCCAGCCCTGTGCTGGAACTGGCGCAGGATTACCCGGACGTTGCCGTAGAAGTAGTGCCCGGCCTTACGGCCGCCCTCAGCGGTGGGGCTGTGCTGGGCGCGCCGCTGGCCCACGATTTCTGCGTGATCTCCCTTTCCGACCGGCTTACCCCGTGGGAGGTCATCGAAAAGCGGCTGGCCTGCGCAGCGCAGGGAGATTTCTGTGCTGCACTCTATAATCCTTCCTCCAAGGGCAGGCCGGACTACCTGCAAAAGGCAGTGCGCATCCTGCGCGCAAACGGCAAGGCGGATGATACCGTCTGCGGCCTTGTGCGCAACATTGGCCGCGAAGGCCAGAGCGCCCGGGTGCTGACGCTGGCCGAGCTGGAAAACACGCCGGTGGATATGTTCACCACCGTGTATATCGGCAACAGCAATACCCGCGCCCTTTCGGGCCGGATGGTCACGCCGCGGGGGTATCGTAAGTGAAGGCGGTCGTGTTCAGCGGCACCACCGAGGGCCGTCGCTTTTCCAAAAAGCTGGCAGAGCTTGGCGCTGCGGTAACGGTGTGCGTGGCAACGCCGCTGGGTGCCGAGGAGCAGGGCGAAATGGCGGGCATCACGGTGCACGCCGGGCGGCTGCAGCCGGATGCCATGGCGGCATTGCTGGCGGGAGCTGATCTCTGCGTGGATGCCACCCACCCTTATGCAGTGGATGCCACCAGGAACATCCGCGCTGCAGCGGTGCAGGCGGGCGTGGAATACCGCCGCCTGCTGCGTGCGCAAAGCCCCTTGCCGCCCGGCTGTGCGGTGTTTGAAACAGCAGCGCAGGCTGCAGAATATCTGGCAGGGACAGAGGGCAATATCCTGCTTGCCACCGGTGCCAAGGAGCTGGCTGTGTTTGCCGGGCTGGAACCGGCGCGGCTTTACCCGCGCGTCCTGCCCACGACGGAGGGCATTGCCGCCTGTGAAGCGGCCAATGTCCCGCACCGGAACATCATTGCCATGCAGGGGCCGTTCAGTCTGGCGCTGAATAAGGCGTTGATAACACAGTTCCAGATCCGGTACCTCGTCACCAAGGACGGCGGCGCAGCGGGCGGCTTTGCCGAGAAGGTGCAGGCCGCTGCCGATACCGGCGCACAGCTGGTGGTGCTGCGCCGCCCGCCGGAAACTGGCGAGACGGAAACACAAATTTTAGCGTATTGCAAGGAGATTTTGCAATGGTCACACTGATCGGCATGGGCAGCGGAAAATGGGAAGCCCTTTCGGCGCAGGCGCAGCAGGCTGTGCGCAGCGCGGGCCTTGTGTTCGGTGCAAAGCGGCTGCTGGCGGGCCTGCCTGCAGACTGCACGGCCCGGCAGTTCGCGCTCTACCAGCCCGCTGACATTCTGGAAACACTGGCACAAAACCCCGGGCAGGATGCTGCCGTGCTTTACAGCGGCGATACCGGATTTTACTCCGGTGCGTCCGGTCTGCTCACGCCGCTGCGGGCGCTGGGCATCCCCGCGCGGGTGTATCCGGGCGTTTCCAGCATCCAGCTGCTTTCAGCGGCGCTGGGCCGACCGTGGCAGGACTGGAAGCTGGTTTCGGCCCATGGCTGCGCCTGCGACCCGGTGGCCGAGTGCATGATGAACCGTTCGGTGTTCTTCCTCACCGGCGGCACTGAAACGCCCGCCTCTCTGTGCCAGAAGCTGACCGATGCCGGTATGGGCGAAGCCCACGGCGTGGTGGGCGAAAACCTTGGCACCGAGGCGGAAGCCATCCGCTACGGCTCTGCTGCAGAGCTGGCGGGGCAGAGCTTTGCACCACTCAGCGTGCTTCTGGTGGAAAACTTTGATCTGCCGCAGCTGCGTGCGCCGGGCTTCCCGGACGAAAGCTTCATCCGGAGCGAGGTGCCCATGACCAAGCAGGAGGTGCGCGCTGCTGCGCTGGCAAAGCTGGCGGTAATGCCCACCGACACTCTGTGGGATGTGGGCGCAGGCACCGGCAGTGTGAGCGTGGAGCTTGCGCTGGCGGCACCCAAAGGCCGCGTTTACGCCGTGGAGTGTGAACCGGATGCCTGTGAACTGATCCGTAAAAACCGGGCAAAGTTCCATGCTTGCAACCTCATCCTCATCGAGGGCCGCGCACCGGATGTTCTGGCAGACCTGCCTGCACCGGATGCCGTGTTCATCGGCGGCACCAAAGGCGGCATGGAAGCCGTGCTGGATGAAGTGCTCGGCAAGAATCCGAACGCACGCATCTGCATTTCGGCCATTGCGCTGGAAACGCTGGGCGCTGCCATTGCCGCCCTCACGGCCCGGGGCCTGACCGCAGAGGTAACGCAGATCGCCGTCAGCCGCACAAAACCGGCGGGCCGACTGCACCTGCTCATGGCCAATAACCCCATCTTCCTCATTACGGGTACACGCAAATGATGCAATTCCTCATCGCCGCGCCCCGGTCCGGCAGCGGCAAGACCACGGTTGCCTGCGCAGTGCTGGCGGCGCTGAAAAAGCGCGGGGCCGACCCCTGTGCGTTCAAAAGCGGGCCGGACTACATCGACCCCATGTTCCACCGCTCGGCTCTGCAGGTGGACAGCCACAATCTGGATCTGTTTCTTTCCAACAGGGATATGGTGCGGGCCATTTTTGCCCGCTATGCCGCCGGGCATGGTGCCGCCGTGTGCGAGGGCGCTATGGGCTTTTATGATGGTCAGGGCCTGACCACCCGTGCCAGCGCTTGGGAACTGGCGGATACGCTGGGCCTGCCGGTGCTGCTGGTGGTACAGCCCAAGGGTGCCAGCGTGACGCTGGCCGCGCAAATTCAGGGCCTTATGAACTTCCGCAAAAACAGCCATGTTTCGGGCATCCTGCTCAATGATTGTTCCGAAAAGCTGTATAAAATGCTCAAGACCCTGCTGGAAAGGGAGACCGGCCTGCCGGTGCTGGGCTATCTGCCCCATTTGCCGCAGGCAGCGGTAGAAAGCCGACACCTCGGCCTGAAGACTGCAGATGAAATTGCCGACCTGCAGGAAAAGATCGCCCTGCTGGCCGATGCACTGGTGCTGGATTGGCAGCGCCTTGCCGTGCTGACCGAAAAGCCTGCGCCGGAAGCTTTGCCGGGAGCAGCTGCACCCACATCCGTCCGCATTGCGGTGGCAAAGGACGAGGCGTTCTGCTTTACCTATGCCGAAACGCTGGACGCACTGCGGGATGCCGGGGCGGAGCTTGTGCTTTTCAGCCCGGTGCAGGATGCGGTTTTGCCGGAAAATATAGGCGGGCTGTATCTGCCCGGCGGCTACCCGGAGCTGCACGCCAAAACTCTGAGTGAAAACAAAACCATGCTGGCTTCCATCCGGCAGGCCGTGCAGGCGGGCCTGCCCACAGCAGCCGAATGCGGCGGCTTTTTGTATCTGGGCCGGAGCCTTGAGGATGCCGACGGTAAGGTGTGGCCCATGGCAGATGTTCTGCCGGGCGATGGCATCCGGGTGGGAAGGCTGGTACGCTTTGGCTATGCCGAAATGACCGCCAAGGCGGACAGTATGCTGTTCCGCGCCGGAGAAACGCTGCCCATCCACGAATTCCACCACTGGGATTCCACCGCAAACGGCACTGCATTTACGGCCTGCAAAAACGAAAAAATGCAGTGGGAATGCGGCTATGCAAACGAAAATTTCTATGCGGGATTCCCGCATTTGTACTGGGCGGGCACGCCCCTGCCGGGCCGCTTTGTGCGCGCGGCAGAACGATACAGCAAAACAAAAGGATGACCAAAATGACCGAAACGGAACTGAATGCACTTTTGGCGGGTATCACCCCGGCCAACGAAGCTGCCCGCGCGGCGGCACACGCCCACTGGGCCAGCCTTGCAAAGCCTCTGGGCGGGTTGGGCCGGCTGGAGACCATGCTGGAGGATGCCGCCGCCCTTACCGGCAGTGCGGAGCTTGATCTTTCCCGCCGGGTGGTGGTGGTGCTCTGCGCGGATAACGGCGTGGTGGCGCAGGGCGTGAGCCAGACCGGGCAGGAAGTGACCCGTGCCGTGGCCGAAAACCTTGCCATGCGGCGCACCAGTGTGTGCCAGATGGCCCGCACGGCCCACTGCGATGTTCTGCCCGTGGATATGGGTATGGCAGGCGAACCGGTGCCCGGCGTGCGCAGCTGCCGCATTGCCGCAGGCACGGCGGATTTTACCCAAGGCCCTGCCATGAGCCGGGCCGAGGCCGTGCAGGCCGTTGGGGAGGGCATTGCCCTTGCCCGGGAACTGGCAGAGGATGGCTACAGGCTCATCGCCACCGGTGAAATGGGCATTGGCAATACCACCACCTCCAGCGCGGTGGCGGCAGTGCTGCTGGGCCAGCCCGTGGAGCTTATGACCGGGCGCGGTGCGGGCCTCTCGGACGAAGGGCTTGCCCGTAAGGTGGATGCCATCTGCCGCGGCATCCTTTGCAATGAGCCGGACCCGGAAGACACATTGGATGTTCTTGCAAAGCTTGGCGGCTTTGATATCGCGGGCCTGTGCGGTGTGTTTCTGGGCGGTGCACTGGCCGGTGTGCCGGTGCTGGCAGATGGCTTTATCAGCGGAGTGGCCGCGCTGTGCGCCGTGCGGCTGTGCCCGGCGGCGGCAAAGGCTGTGTTTGCAAGCCACTGCTCGGCAGAGCCTGCCGCGCGCATCGTGCTGGAAGCACTGGGCAAAGCACCCATCATTACGGCGGGGCTGCATCTGGGCGAGGGCACCGGCGCGGTGGCCAGCATCCCGCTGTGGGATATGGCGCTGGCCGTATACGGCGGGTGCTACTCCTTTGCGGAGGGCGGCATTGCGCCGTATACGCCCCAATGTTGACGCTGGTTCTGGGCGGCGCGGCCAGCGGCAAAAGTGAATACGCCGAGAGCCTTGTGCTCAGGACCACCGGCCCCCGCTACTATCTTGCCACCATGCAGGTGTGGGATGCCGAGTGTGCCGCCCGGGTGGAAAAGCACCGCAAAATGCGGGCCGCAAAGCAGTTTGAAACGGTGGAGTGTCCCTTGCATCTGGGCAATGTGCGCCTGCCTGCGCGGGGCACCGCCTTGCTGGAAGACCTTGGCAACCTTGCCGCCAACGAGCTGTACGACCCGGCGGGAGCAGGGGAAAACGCGGCCAAAGCCATCCTGCACGGGCTGGAAAGCCTTGCCGCCCAGTGCGAAAACCTGCTCGTGGTCTCCAACGAGGTGTTCAGCGGCGGGGCTGACTATGCCGGCGATACAGACCGCTATCTGCTGGCACTGGCGCAGGTGAACAATGCCTTTGCCGCCCGGGCAGATGCGGTGGTGCGGGTGGTATGCGGCATCCCCGTGTACTATAAAGGAGTGGAAAAATGATCGTTTTGCAGACCATCGCGGTGGCCTTTGCCATGTTTTCGGCCATCCCGGTGCCGCAGTTCGACTGGAACGAAAAAAATATGCGCTACGCCATGTGCGCCTTCCCGCTCATTGGTGTCGTTATTGGTGCGGCGTGGTGTGTGTGTGGCACGCTGCCCCTGCCGGACCTTGCCAAGGCGGCAGGCTTTGCGCTGATCCCGGTATGGATCACCGGCGGCATCCATCTGGACGGCTACGCCGACACCTGCGACGCCCTTTCCAGCTACGGCGACCACACGAAAAAGCTGGAAATATTAAAAGACCCCCATTGCGGTGCCTTTGCGGTCATCCGACTGTGCAGCTATTTTCTGGTCTATTTTGCCCTGTGCACCTGTGTGAGTTTTACACCCCGCGTGGGTGTGCTGTGGGTTCTGGCACTTGTGCTGGAACGGGCGCTTTCGGGCCTTGCGGTGGCATCGTTCCCCATGGCAAAAAACACCGGTCTTGCACACACCTTTGCCACTGCAGCAGACAAAACTGTGGTGCGCCGGGTGCTGGCGGTGCTGGCCGCAGTTCTGTGCGTGGGCATGGCAGCGCTGGGCGGCTGGGCGCTGGTGCTGGCAGCGCTGGCGGTGCTCTGGCGCTACCATGCCGTGAGCCGGAAACAGTTCGGCGGCATCACCGGCGACCTTGCCGGGTGGTTTTTGCAAAAGGCCGAGCTCTGGATGCTGGCGGCGCTGTGTGCCTGCCAGTGGGGAGGGCTGCTATGATCTTTATTACCGGGCCGCTCTACAGCGGCAAGCGCACCTTTGCACAAACACTTCCCGGCAAGCGTCTTTCGGACGTGCAGGTATTGGCTGCCGATGCCGCCGACCTGCCTGCCTTGGCAGACAAGCTTGCCCATGAATACGATATCCTCATCGCCACCGAGGTAGGCGGCGGTGTTGTGCCGATGGATGTCAAACAGCGCGCCGACCGCGAGGCGGCGGGCAGACTTGCCTGCCTGCTGGCCGCACGGGCCGAGTGCGTGGTGCAGATGTTCTGCGGCATCCCCACGGTTTTGAAAGGAGAATTGTCTCAATGCTGATCTATCTTCTGCGTCATGGCCAGACGGAATACAACGCCCAGAAGCGTTATCAGGGCCAGCGCGACATCCCGCTCTCACCCGAAGGCGCTGCCCAGCTGCGCCGGGCAGATTTTGACCCCGATGTGGTCTATGTTTCCACCTTGCAGCGCACCAGCCAGACGGCGCGCATCCTGTTCCCGGAGGCAAAGCTTGTGCCGGTGGACGGCCTGAAAGAGATGTGCTTTGGCAGCTTTGAGGGCCGCAATTTCATCGAGATGGAAAAGGACCCCGAGTATCAGGCATGGGTGAAGGCCAACTGCGAAAGCCCCTGCCCGGATGGAGAGCGCAAGACGGATTTTTCAGACCGCATCTGCCGCACCGTGGCAGAGCTGATCGATAAAGCTCTTGCCGCAGGCGAAGAACGGCTGGTCATTCTGGCCCACGGCGGCACCCAGATGGCCGCCATGGAACGGTTTGCCGTCCCCCACAGGGACTATTATGCATGGTGCGGACCCAACGCGGGCGGCTTTGTGCTGGATGCAAAGGACTGGACGGAAAAGCATCTGCTGTATCTCGTGAAGACCGTCCAGTACACAAAGGAGAGCAGGGCATGATCCTTCAGGCAGTTGTCGGCGGTTTTGTGCTGGACGCGCTCTTCGGCGACCCGGCGTGGCTGCCGCACCCGGTGGTGCTTATGGGCAGATGCATCTCCCGGCTGGAAAAATTCCTGCGTGCCCGCCTGCCCGGCACCCCGCAGGGCGAGCTGCTGGGCGGTGCCGTGACGGCGTTCTGCCTGCCGGTGGGCACCTTTCTGGTCACGAGCCTTGTGTGTCTGGCGGCGGCAAAGCTCAGCCTGTGGCTGGGCCTTGCGGTGCAGATGTTCTGGTGCGGGCAGGCGCTGGCGGCAAGGGGCCTTGCGCAGGAGAGCACAAATGTGTATAACGAGCTGGTCCGGAACGACCTGCCCGCTGCTCGCAAAGCCGTGAGCCGCATCGTGGGCCGCGACACCCAGAACCTGACCGCAGAGGGTGTGACCAAAGCTGCGGTGGAAACGGTGGCCGAAAATGCCAGCGACGGCGTCATTGCGCCGCTGCTGTATATGCTCATCGGCGGGGCACCGCTGGCGCTGACCTACAAGGCTATCAATACCATGGACAGCATGCTGGGCTACAAAAACGAGAAGTATCTTTACTTTGGCCGCGCAGCCGCGAAGCTGGACGACCTTGCCAACTACATCCCCAGCCGCCTTGCCGCCCTTTTGTGGGTGGCCGCTGCGGCCTTTACCGGCAACGATGCCAAGGGCGCATGGCACATCTGGCGGCGGGACCGGTGCAACCACGCCAGCCCCAACAGCGCCCAGACCGAAAGCGCCTGCGCCGGTGCACTGGGCGTGCAGCTGGCCGGCCCGGCTTACTATTTTGGCGAATATTACCCCAAGCCCACCATCGGTGATGCCCTGCGCCCCATTGAGCCGCAGGACATCCTGCGCGCCAACCGCATGATGTATGTGGCAAGCGGCTTTGCGCTGGCATGGGGTGCAGCAATACGGGGGTTCCTTGCATGAAACAATTGCCCCATGGCGGCGACTGGGCGGGCTACCGCGCCGAGTTTGGCCGCGACCCGCTGGATTTTTCGGCCAATGTCAGCCCGCTGGGTCTGCCCGGGGGCGTGGCAAAGGCCATTACGGCAGCGCTTGCCACGGCCGACCGCTACCCCGACCCGCTGTGCCGGGCCCTGCGTGAAAAACTGGCGGTGGCTGAGGGAGTGCCCGCCGAATGGCTGCTGTGCGGCAACGGCGCGGCAGACCTCATCTTCCGGCTGGCGCTGGCCGAAAAGCCCCGCACCGCCCTTGTGACGGCACCCACCTTCGCCGAGTACGCCACGGCACTGGGAACTGTGGACTGCAGGGTGGAACGGCATTTTTTGCGGGAAGAAAACGATTTTGCGGTGACGAAGGATCTCCTGAACGCGGTGCACCCGGGTACAAATATGGTGTTCCTCTGTCAGCCCAACAACCCCACCGGCCAGCTGGCAGAGCCTGCCCTTGTGGAAGCGCTGCTGCACAGATGCGAAGCCGTGGGTGCGGTGCTGGCCGTGGACGAATGCTTTCTGGATTTTCTGCCGGAGGGCGAAGGCCTTTCGGCAAAGCATCTGCTGAAAAACAGCAAAAAACTGATTATTTTAAAAGCCTTCACCAAGCTTTACGGCATGGCAGGCGTGCGTCTGGGCTATTGCCTGTGCTCTGATACAGAGCTGCTTGCCCGGATGCGGGCAGCGGGCCAGCCGTGGGCGGTTTCCAGTTTGGCACAGGCGGCGGGCATCGCTGCGCTGGACGAGACGGAATATGTGGCGAAGGTGCGTGCATTGATCGAAGCACAGCGGCCTGTGCTGGCAGACGGCCTGCGGGCGCTGGGCCTGCGGGTGATCGGGGGCCGGGCTAACTATCTGCTGTTCCGCGCGCCGGAAGCGCTGGGCGAAGCGCTGCGCCGCAAGGGTGCAGTACTGCGCAGCTGCGGCAATTATCCGGGCCTTGATGCCAGCTGGTACCGCACCGCCGTGCGCACAGAAAACGAGAACCGGCAGCTGCTTGCACTGCTGGCCGAAACCCTGCCGGAGGTGGCACAATGAGCAAGGCAAAATGCATTATGGTGCAGGGCACCATGAGCGGTGCGGGCAAAAGCCTGCTGTGCGCGGCGCTGTGCCGCATCTTTGCGCAGGATGGCTACCGCGTGGCCCCTTTCAAAAGCCAGAACATGGCCCTGAACAGCTTCGTCACCCGCAACGGTGCAGAGATGGGCCGTGCTCAGGTGGTGCAGGCACAGGCTGCAGGCGTGGAGCCGGATGTGCGCATGAACCCCATCCTGCTCAAGCCCAGCAGCGATGTGGGCAGCCAGGTGATCGTGAACGGCAAGGCCCGGGGCCAGATGTCTGCTGCCGCCTACTTTAAAATGAAGCGCAGCCTTATCCCGGACATTCTGGAAGCCTACAACAGCCTTGCCGCCGAGAACGACATTATCGTGATCGAAGGCGCGGGCAGCCCGGCGGAGATCAACCTGAAAGCCGACGATATCGTGAACATGGGCCTTGCAAAGCTGGTGGATGCGCCGGTGCTTCTGGCGGGCGATATCGACCGGGGCGGCGTATTCGCGCAGCTGTACGGCACCGTGGAACTGCTGGAAGCCGACGAGCGTGCCCGCATCAGGGGGCTCATTATCAACAAGTTCCGGGGCGATGTGGAGATCCTGCGGCCCGGCCTTGCCATGCTGGAAGAAAAAACGCAGCTGCCCGTAGTGGGTGTGGTGCCGTATCTGCGGGTGGAGATCGAGGACGAGGATTCTCTCTCGGATCGTCTGGAAGCAAAAAGCGCCGTCAAACCGCTGGATATCGCCATCCTGCGCCTGCCGCATGTGTCCAACTTCACCGACTTTATCCCGCTGGAACAGCACCCGCTGCTGGGTGTGCGGTATGTGCAGCGCACCCGCCAGCTGGGTGCACCGGATCTCGTCATCCTGCCCGGCACCAAGAACACCATGGATGACCTGCGCTGGCTGCGGGAAAGCGGGCTGGAAGCGGCGGTGCTCAGGCTTTCGGCAGCTGGTACGCCGGTGCTGGGCGTGTGCGGCGGCTACCAGATGCTGGGCGAACAGCTCTGCGACCCGGCAGGGGAGGAGAGCGGCACCCCCTGCACCCTGCGGGGCCTTGGCCTGCTGCCCACCACGACGGTGTTCGGCACCGAAAAGCACCTGACCCAGACCGCAGCCTGTGTGACCACAGAACCCTTTGCAGGCGTAAAGCTGACGGGCTACGAGATCCACGCAGGCCGCACCGAGGTGCGGGGCAGTGCGTTCTGCATCCTTGCAGACGGCACGCCGGAGGGCTGTGTGCAGGACGGTGTATTCGGTACCTACCTGCACGGCCTGTTCGACACCGGCGAACTGACCGAAAAACTGACCGAATTTTTGTGCAAACGGAAGGGCATCGATCCGGCCGGGGCCGAGCTTATCCCCATGGAGCAGTACCGTCAGCAGCAGTTTGATCTGCTTGCCGATGGTGTGCGCGCGGCACTGGATATGCCCGCCATCTATGCCGCCATGGGAATGCAAAAAGGAGACAACACATGACACCGCAGCATCATCTGCCCGCCGACATTGAACGGACGAGCATCTCCATTATCACAAGGGAACTGGACGAGCTGGGCCTGACCCCGCCGCCGGAGACGGCTGCGGTGGTCAAGCGGGTCATCCACACCACCGCGGATTTCGACTATGCCAAAAATCTGCGCTTTACACCCGGCGCGGTGGAAGCCGCAGTCAAGGCCCTGCACGCGGGTGCTTTCATCGTTACCGACACTAATATGGCGCTGGCGGGCATCACAAAGCCGGGCCTGAAAAAACTGAACGGTGAAGCCATCTGCTACATGGCAGACCCCGCTGTGGCCGAAGCCGCAAAGCAGGCGGGCACCACCCGTGCCGTTGCCGCCATGCACCGCGCTGCCCGGGAGCACCCGGGGGCCATTCTGGCCATTGGCAATGCGCCCACGGCCCTTTTGACCATTGCGGAGGAAATGGAAGCCGGTCTGCGGCCTGCACTGGTCATTGGCGTGCCGGTGGGGTTTGTGAATGTGGTGGAAAGCAAGGAAGTACTGTTTGCCGCCTGCGAGCGATACGGCGTGCCTGCCATCGCCGCCATGGGCCGCAAGGGCGGCAGCAATGTGGCTGCAGCCATCTGCAACGCCCTCATTTACTCTGCCGCCGAAATGCTGGACCCCACAGCAAGAGGGTGGAACGGATAAGGTGGAAACAGCATAATATCAAAAACCCGGAACCCTTTTTGAGCCGTTTTGGCTGAGAAAAGGTTCCGGGTTTTGTTCATGATTTTTTCAGAGAGCTATTTTGCAACAGCCCCATTTTCACGGAAAAGATCCGAACCGAGCACGGCATCCACACTGCCGGCATCAGGCTGCGGGGAACGCCTTGTTCCACACTTCGATCACCTTGAACTTCGGGGTCCAGCCTTCGGGCTCAAAGCGGTCGCCCTTGGCAGCCATGGTGCCCTGCTCGGTGCACCACTGTGCGGCCTTGGCCGTATCGGGGTCGGTCACATCCACAAAGGCGGGTGCGCCTGCGGGTTCGGGCCTGCCTGCGGTGTTCCACACCAGCAGAGCCAGTTGGCCGCGGTTTGCCGGGATGGCTGTGCCCTCGGGCAGGAGGCTGTGCAGGATCACGCGGGTGGCGATCTCGTAGCCGCCCCAGATGGCTGCACCGCCCACGGCCACGGCGGCAATGGTACCGCCTGCGGTATCCATGGGTGCAGGTTCCACGCCGAAGTCTTCATCAAGAGGTTCGTCCGGGTCAGGCTTGGCCACCGGGCTGGCCGACCACTGAGCGGTCAGGCTCACGTCGCCTGCGGGCATTTTAAAGGTAAATGCTGTGCTGGTCTGCCAGCCCTCGTCCGGCTCCATCGGCGCGGCACTGCCGTCCTGCGCGGTCCAGTTCGTAAACTCCATCCAGTAGCCGTCTTTCAGGGTGGTAGCCACTGTCACCGTCTCGCCTTCCTTGACCCAAAGGCTGCTGCGTGGTTCGCCGTTGATGGTCACACTGCCCAGACTGTCGTTGATGGATACCTTGTACAGCTGGTCCCGCTGTGCTTCCAGCGTCACAGTGCCCTCAGGCATTTTAAAGGTGAACTCCTTGCTGGTCTGCCAGCCGCCTTCCGGCCAGCCGTCATCCGGCTCTACGGGTGCTTTGCCGGTATACGTCCACTGCAGGAAGGGGTTCTCTTCCGTGCTTTCGGCCCGGACGGTGACCAGCTGGCCCGGCTTCACGATCTTTTTGGATGTGCCGGTGTCGCCGTTCTCGTCCACGATGGTGCCGTGTGTGACGTTGACATCGTACAGGGTCGTAAAGAATGCCCGCAGCTCTACATCGCCTTCGGGCATGGTGAAGCAGAAACTCTGCTTGTCCTGCCAGTTTTGATCCGGTTTCACGAGTTCTTTCTCGCTGGCAAGCTGCCACATATTAAACTGGCGGTAGTCGTTGAGCTCGCTGTCAGGAACTTTTGCGATGATCCTTGTGCCCGGCAGCGCCTCGTGGATTTTCTGCTCTTCTGCCCCTTCGGCAAAGAACTCAGCCTTTCCTGCGGGCTCATAGATCAGATACGTTTTTCGATATTCTGCGCTCAGGCTCACGTTGCCCTCAGGCATCTTAAGGCCCGTTGTTGTACCGCCTTTTGTAAGCGTGATCATCGCCGCGCTTCCTATTTCCGGTTCTGCCGCCAGTGCCGGTGCGCACACGCTCAGCACCATGCACAGCGCCACGATGGCCGAAAGCAGCCTTTGGGTCAGGGTCGTCTGCTTCATACGGAATTCCTCCTTTTTTGTTTACGGGGGGGGGGGTATGCGTCCGCCTTAAAAATACCATATTTCACCTTCTTTTTCAATAAAACCTGCGTGAAACGCCCCAAAAACTGCGTGAAAACCGTTTTGCACCGCTGTGCGCGCCTTTGCCCCCTCTTGCAATTTGTGCGCAAAGGGTGTAGAATACAGTCACAATCAAATACAGGGGAGCTTGTGAAGCAGGCTGAGAGGAAGTATCCAAACTTCGACCCTTTTACCTGATGCGGATAATGCCGCCGTAGGAAGTCAGAATGGATGATTTTTTGCAGGAGGCACCGCGGAAGGTGTCTCCTGTTTTTTGTTGTGTACCGATTACCATTAAGGAGGATGCCTTGTACTTTTCTGCGAAAGTGCCGCAGCGGGCTGAGGGGGAGCGCCCTGAGCTTTGTGACCGTCAGCGATGGGAAGCCGTGTTCCGGCGTGAGAGGAGACCAGCAAGTCTCGACCGCTTCTTATAGTTCCTGCGCCGGGTCTGGCACCGGGTGCGGGCTGTTTGCGGAGGCGCTGTATGGTTTTTGCTGCTTCCGCAGGTTTGGAAAGGAGCCTTGCCTTATGAAAAAACTCTCTGTGAAAAAGCTGGCGCTGGCCGGCATGCTGTGCGCTCTGTGCGTGGTGGGCAGCGTATTCAGCTTCCCCATGTTCGGCAGCAAATGTGCACCCATCCAGCACATGGTCAATGTGACCTGCGCGGTGCTGCTTGGCCCGTGGTGGGGCGTGGGCGTGGCCTTTGTGGCCTCGCTGCTGCGCAATCTGCTGGGTCTGGGCAGCCTGATGGCCTTCCCCGGCAGCATGTTCGGCGCACTGCTGTGCGGCCTTGTGTACCATAAGACCAAAAACATCCTTGCCACCATGGTGGGCGAGGTGTTCGGCACCAGCATTCTGGGCGGCCTGTGCGCTTACCCGGTGGCCATCTTCCTCATGGGCAAGAGCGCTGGCGATATCGCGTTCTATGCCTACATCGTGCCGTTCCTCATCTCCACTGCAGTGGGTTCCATCATTGCGGGCGTGCTGGTGTACAGCCTGCAGCGCTCCGGCGCTCTGCGCTCCATGCAGAACAGCCTTTCCTGACGGTGGTGCGTGCAAATGTTTAAAACAGAGTTTGAAAATGTCCGCCGCACCTGCCCGCTCATCCATAACATTACCAACTACGTCACCGTGAACGACTGCGCCAACATGGTGCTGGCCTGCGGTGCTTCGCCCATCATGGCCGACGATGCCGCCGAGGTGGAGGACATCACCACCATCTGCGGCGGTCTGAACATCAACATCGGCACCCTGAACAGCCGCACCATCACCAGCATGCTGCTGGCGGGCAAAAAGGCAAACCAGCTGGGCCATCCTGTGGTGCTGGACCCGGTGGGTGCGGGTGCATCCCGCCTGCGCACCGACACGGCTTTCCGCCTGCTCCGGGACGTAAAGTTCACCGTGATCCGCGGCAACATCTCGGAGATCAAAACGCTGGCTTCCGGCGCGGGAACCACCAAGGGCGTGGATGCCGATGTGGCCGATAAAGTTACTGAGGCCAATCTGGATTCTGCCGTGGCCTTTGCCAAGGCCTTTGCAGCCCAGACGGGTGCCGTTATTGCCATTACCGGTGCCATCGACATCGTGGCCGATGCCCACACCGCCTACTGCATCCGCAACGGCAATGCCATGATGAGCAGCATCACCGGCACAGGCTGCCAGCTTTCGGCCCTGACGGCGGCGTTCGTTACCGCCAACCCCGGCCATCCGCTGGAAGCCGCTGCAGCTGCAGTGTGCGCCATGGGCCTTGCGGGCGAGACCGCCCACAAACGCCTGACCCCGCTGGACGGCAACTCCACCTACCGCAATTATATCATCGATGCCATTTACAATATGACCCCGGATCAGCTGGAAGAAGGAGCAAACTATGAAGTGCGATAAGCAGAACATGCTTCTGTATGCCGTCACCGACCGCGCATGGGTGGGCAAACAGACCCTCTATGAACAGGTGGAGAGCGCCCTGAAGGGCGGTGTCACCTGTGTGCAGCTGCGTGAAAAAGAGCTGGACGACGAAGCCTTTCTGAAAGAGGCTGTGGAGATCCATGCTCTGTGCCAGCGCTACGGCGTGCCGTTCTTTGTGAACGACAATGTGGACATTGCCATCCGCTGCCACGCCGAGGGTGTGCATGTGGGGCAGGAGGATATGGCCGCAGCGCAGGTGCGCGCCCGTGTGGGCGACGGCATGATGATCGGCGTTTCCGTCCACAGTGTGGAGGAAGCACGGGAAGCCGTCAAGCACGGCGCAGACTGCCTTGGCGTGGGCGCGGCCTTTGCCACCCACACCAAGACCGATGTGGATGTTCTGCCCCACGAGACCCTGAAGGCCATCTGTGATGCCGTGGACATCCCGGTGGTGGCCATTGGCGGCATCCACAAGGAGAACATCCTGCAGCTCAAGGGCACCGGTGTGGATGGCGTGGCCCTTGTGAGCGCCATCTTTGCAGCAGACGACATCGAGACCGAGTGCAAAGAGTTGAAAGCCCTGTCGGAGCAGATCATCTGACCGATCCCGCGGCAAACCGGGGACACCACCTTGGGCCGCGTTATAAAATTCATGGAGAAAACCAACATGAAAAGCGTATTTTGCGCAGGTGCCGGCATCCAGAACGTTCTGTTTTTTCTGAATGACGGCTGCCTTTCCCTACCCTTGTATGACCAGCACCCTGCTGTTCAGAGATAAACTGTCATTTGGAGGAACAGAGCGTATGCAGACTTATACCACTCAGATGGATGCTGCCCGCAAGGGCATCATCACGCCGCAGATGGAGATCGTGGCTAAAAAAGAGTATCGCACCACCGAGGAGATCCGCCAGTGGGTGGCCGAGGGCAAGGTAGCCATTCCGGCCAACAAGCACCACGAGTGTTTGAACCCCGAGGGTGTCGGCTCCATGCTGCGCACCAAGATCAACGTGAACCTTGGTGTCTCCCGCGACTGCAAGGACTACAACGTGGAGATGCAGAAGGTGATGAGCGCCGTCAACATGGGTGCGGAAGCCATTATGGATCTTTCCAGCCACGGCAACACCCAGCCCTTCCGCCAGAAGCTGACCCACGAGTGCCCGGTGATGATCGGCACTGTGCCGGTGTACGATTCGGTCATCCACTACCAGCGCGATCTGGCTGAGCTGACCGCACAGGACTTCATCGATGTGGTGCGCCTGCATGCAGAGGACGGTGTGGACTTTGTCACCCTGCACTGCGGCATCACCCGCAAGACCATCGAGCAGATCCGCAAGCACAAGCGCAAGATGAACATTGTCAGCCGCGGCGGCTCTCTGGTGTTTGCATGGATGAGCATGACCGGCAACGAGAACCCCTTCTACGAGCACTTTGACGAGATCTGCGAGATCTGCGCCGAGCATGATGTGACCATCTCGCTGGGCGATGCCTGCCGTCCCGGCTGTCTGGCTGACGCCACCGATGTGTGCCAGATCGAGGAGCTGGTGCGTCTGGGCGAGTTGACCAAGCGCGCATGGGCACACAACGTGCAGGTGATGGTGGAAGGCCCCGGCCATGTGCCCCTGAATCAGGTGGCTGCCAACATGGAGGTGCAGAAGAGCATCTGCATGGGCGCACCCTTCTATGTGCTGGGACCCCTCGTCACCGATATCGCCCCCGGTTACGACCACATCACCGCTGCCATCGGCGGCGCTGTGGCTGCAGCCAGCGGTGCAGCTTTCCTGTGCTATGTGACCCCCGCCGAGCATCTGGCTCTGCCCAATGTGGACGATGTGAAGCAGGGCATCGTGGCCTCCAAGATCGCTGCCCACGCCGCCGATATCGCCAAGGGCATCCCCCACGCCCGGGACATCGACGATAAGATGGGCGATGCCCGCCGCGTGCTGGACTGGGATGCACAGTTCGCCTGCGCACTGGACCCGGAGACCGCCAAGGCCATCCGCGATGCCCGTCTGCCGGAGGACGACCACAGCGACACCTGCAGCATGTGCGGCAAGTTCTGTGCCGTGCGCAGCATGAACAAGGCGCTGGCCGGTGAGTACATCGACATTCTGTAAAAATCTTCTGTTTTGCGCGCAGAAGCGTGCATCTTCCTCCGCCGCCCGGTATGACCGCCGGGCGGCTTTTGTTGTAATACGGCGAAAAATATGTTACAATAAATCAATTTGTTATGACAGGGGTGTGGGAAATTGGAAATGACCGTTCTGGGGAATCTTGATCCTACTCCGCTTACCGCATTTTTCGGGCAGCTGCAAACGACTGAAGTGATCGTTACGGACGAGCGCATTGCACACATCAAAGAGCGCCATCCGGAGGATCTTCTTCTGTTTGAGCAATATGGACGGGAGGCTGTGCTTTCTCCTGATTTGATCATTCGGGACAGCAAGCATATTGGAACAGTTTTTGCCGTGAAAAAACTGCCGGATACGAACCTGAATGTTGTTGTAAGGCTTGTGCTGGAAACCGATGAAGCGGGATTTAAGAATTCTGTCATGACATTTTACAGGCTCCGCGAACGTAACTTGAAAAAACTTCTGGAGAAGAACCAGCTGCTTTACACGCGGGAATAAATTTGCTATAATATGGGTAGGATAAGGTAGCGTTTGAAGTAGAGAATGTGCTGCTACACGCCCCTTGGGCCAAAAGAAATGCGGGAAAGGGCACACCCGCCAAATGCTACTCGATGGGGAACGGTTCAAATGCCGTTCCCCGTTCCTGTTTTAAGAGGTCCCTTACGGATCTCTTTTTTATTATCGATTATTTCTATCAATTTTTTAGAATTTACAATTCTTCTGTACTGTACTATAATAAAGTTAACAACTTCATTCACCCAAAGTACAGGAGGAATCTGCCTTGCTGGTAAATCTTATCGAATCCGTCTATCGCCTGCTGTGGGGCGACCTGTTCACCATCCCGCTGGGCGGCGGCATCGGCATTTCCTTCATGGTGGTGCTGCTGTTCACGGCGGGTATCTGGTTCACCTGCCGCACCCGTCTTTTGCCGGTGCGGCTGTTCCGGGATATGATCGCCGCCGTGTGCGAGAAAAAGCAGGGCAGGGACGGCCTTTCCTCCTTCCAGACGCTGGTCATTTCCACCGCCACCCGCGTGGGCATGGGCAATCTGGTGGGCGTGGTGGCTGCTGTTTCTGCAGGCGGTGCCGGTGCGGTGTTCTGGATGTGGGTCACTGCCATTTTGGGTGCGTCCACCTCCTTTATCGAATCCACCCTTGCCCAGAAATACCGCCAGCCCGACCCGCTGTACGGCGGCTGGCGCGGCGGCCCGGCCTACTATCTGCATGTGCTGGCGGAGCGCAGGCGCGGCAAAAAGCTCAAACGCTCTGTGGTAGCGGCGCTGTTTGCGGTGTCTGGCCTCATCTGCTGGTGCGGCATCAGTCAGGTGATCTCCAACTCGGTCAGTTCTGCGTTTGAAAATGCGTTCCATATTCCGCCGCTTACTACCACACTGGTGCTCACGGCCATTGCGGCGGTGATCGTGCTGCGCAAGAATGCCACCGTGAAAAGTCTGGACGTGATGGTGCCCATCATGGCGGTGTGCTATTTTGTCATCACCGTGGGCATCGTGCTGTTCAACCTGCCCAAGCTCCCGGCGGTGTTCGGGCGCATCTTTGCGGAAGCGTTCGGTCTGCGGCAGGCAGTGGCTGGCGGCTTTGGTGCTGTGCTGATGAACGGTGTCAAGCGCGGCCTGTTCTCCAACGAAGCGGGCAGCGGTTCGGCACCCTGTGCAGCTGCCGCCGCAGAGTGCGACGACCCGGTCAAGATGGGCTTTGTGCAGGCACTGGGCGTGCTGATCGATACGGTGGTGATCTGCAGCTGCACAGCTTTTTTGATGCTGCTGGTGCCGCAGGAGATCACAGAAGGACTTGCGGGCATGGATCTTTTGCAGACTGCCCTGCAGTACCATCTGGGCGGCTTTGGCGTCGTGTTCATTGCGGCCACGCTGGCGCTGTTCAGCTTTTCCACCTTTCTGGGCGTTTTGTACTATGCCCGCGGCAATGTGGCCTATCTGTGCGGCGACAACTGGTGGAGCCAGACCATGTATAAGCTGATCGCGCTGGCCATGCTGGTGATCGGCGGTATGCAGGCCTACACGGTGGTGTGGGATCTGGGCGACGTTGGCATCGGCTTGATGACCATTTTCAACATGATAGCCTTGGTGCCCATGGCAAAGGAAGCGCTTGCCGCCCTGAACGACTATGAAAAACGCAAAAAACTGCAGTAAATAGCAAAGGCCCGGCTCCCTGTAACATGGGAACCGGGCCTTTCAGGTTATTTTATTGCAGATCAGATTTGTTTAAAAGCAGTCCGGCTGCCAGTCCCACCGCTGCAGGCAGCACCCAGCCAAAGCCTATGCTGCCCAGCGGCAGAGCGTTGGCGGCGGCAGATACTGCCCCCAGCGGCAGCGCAGCGGCGATGCTCTGCAGGGCGGTCAGGCCCATGCACAGCGGATACACCGCCCGGTGCTTTTCAAGGCCCGGCATAAAGGAAAGCAGGATCAGCACGATGGCTGCGGGATAAATGGCGTTCAGCACCGGAGTGGACAGCCGGATGATGGCAGCAAGGCCGAGGTTCGATACCAGCATACTGGCCGCAGCAAAAAAAGCTGCGATGACAGGGTAGGGGATGCGGGGCAGAAGCTGATGAAAATACTGCCCCACGCAGGCGATCAGGCCCACGCAGGTGTTGAAGCATGCGATCACAAAAATGGCTGCGACCAGCACAAGGCCCGCCCGGCCGAACAGCGTTTGCGCCAGAGCGGTAAGCACCTCGGCACCGGTGGCAAGGCCCGGATACACCGTGCCGGTCTCGGCCCCGGCGTGGCCCAGCATGGCGTAGACCACCAGCAGCAGCCCGCCTGCAATAAAACCGGCCCGGATGGTGCCGCCCTCCACGGCACGGCTTTCTGTGACACCCCGGGCGCGGATGTTCAGGGCAATGACCGCGCCAAAATTCAGCCCGGCCAGCGTGTCCATGGTCTGGTAGCCGTACAGGATGCCCTGCACGGCGGGCAGGGCTGCGTACTCTGCGCTGGGTGTGCCGTAGTGTGCCGCCAGCGGATGGATGAGACACCCGGCAAACAGCACCACGATGAGCACGATCAGGCAGGGGCAGAGGATGCGGCCCAGCCAGTCGGTAAGCTTTTCCGGCCGCAGCGCCACCAGAAAGGCCGCTGCAAAAAACAGCACCGAGTAGGCCAGCTGCAACCCGGTACCGCCGCCTATCAGCGGCACCAGCATCTGGAAGGAGGTACTGGCGGTGCGGGGGATGGCAAGGCAGGGCCCGATGGAAAGATACACCAGAATGGTGAACACCATGGCGAACACCGGATGCACCCGGCCGGCAAGCTTGTCCAGACCGCCTGCCCGTGCCACAGCCACCACGCCCGCAATGGGCAGGCCGACGGCGCTGACGGCAAGGCCCGCAAAGGCAGGCCAGAGGCTGGTACCGGCCTGTGCGCCCAGATGCGGCGGGAAGATCAGGTTCCCGGCTCCGAAAAACATGGAAAATAGCGTAAAACTGACCAAAAGCAGGCTTTTGCCGGAGAGCTTCTGCATAGGACAGACACCTCATTTCTTTCCTGCATCAAAGATGACAGAGATTTATACAGTTCAGTTTATCGTTTTATTGATTTCATGTCAAGAAAGAAAAACATGAAGAAAAGTAATGGCAGGCATGATAAGCTCTTATGCATCATGATGCACGGGTCATTGGCGTTTGGAAAAAGATGTGGTATGATACTTATACGATCCGCAGAGCGGAGGCCATTTCAGACCGTCAGGAGCAGGAAAGAACCATGAACCAACACAAACAACTTTTTGAGCGGCTGGCTGCTGCGGCCTTCTGGCTGGCGGTGTGGCAGTGCGCCGCCATGGCGGTGGGACAGGAGGTGTTCCTTGTTTCGCCGGTGCAGGCGGTGCGCACTCTTTTGCAGCTTTTGCCGCAGGCAGAGTTCTGGCAGCGGGTGGGTTTCAGCTCCGGGCGCATTCTGCTGGGTTTTGGGCTGGGCGTGGCCGTAAGCATCGTGCTGGCTGTGGCCGCACAGGCGTGGCACACGGCAGATGTGCTGCTTGCTCCGGTGCTGCAGCTGGTCAAAGCCACGCCGGTGGCAAGCTTTATCATTCTGGCGCTGGTGTGGGTGCGGGGGGCATCGCTTTCGGTGCTCATCAGCTTTTTAATGGTGCTGCCCGTGCTGTACGGTGCGGTGCGCACCGGCATCCAGAGCGCAGACCCACAGCTGTTGGAGATGACGAAGGTGTTTCGCCTTCCGCTGGGCCGACGGCTGCGAGCGGTGTGGCTGCCTGCGGTGCTGCCGGCTTTCCGGCAGGGATGCAGTGTGGCCCTTGGCATCTGCTGGAAGAGCGGCGTTGCCGCTGAGGTGATCGGCCTGCCCAATGGCAGCATCGGCGATGCACTCTACCGGGCCAAGATCACCCTTTCCACCGGGGAGCTGTTCGCATGGACGTTTGTGATCATCCTGCTCAGCGCCGGGTTTGAAAAGCTGTTCCTGCTGCTTCTGGACCGCGTGACCCGCGCTGTGACCGGGGAGGTGCCGCAATGCTGACCATCGAGCATCTGACAAAACAGTTCGGGGAGAAAACACTCTTCCGGGACCTCTGCCTCACGGTGGAAGGCCCGGCGGTGCTGTGGGCCCCCAGCGGCTGGGGCAAGACCACATTGCTGCGCATCCTCATGGGGCTGGAAGAACCCACTTCTGGCATAGTACAGGGCGTTGGCCGGGTGGCAGCAGTGTTTCAGGAAGACCGGCTCTGTCCGCAGCTGACAGCTGTGCAGAACGTGACGCTGGTATTGCCCGGCAGTGCAGAACAATACAAAGAGCAAATCATAAAAGATTTTCAACAGTTTGGCATGGATGCTGCCGCACTGGCCCTGCCTGCCGCACGGCTTTCCGGCGGACAGAAGCGCCGCACGGCTCTGCTGCGGGCTTTGTGGGCCGCCAGCGATACGCTGCTGTTAGACGAACCCTTTACCGGAATGGACCCGGACACCCTTGCCGCTGCTGCGGCGCTGCTGCGGGAGCGCTGCGGAGAAAAGCCTGTCTTGCTGGCTACCCACGACCGCGAAGCCATCCGCCTTCTGGGCTGGCCGGTGGTTGAGCTGGAAAATGCCTGAGCCTGCATCGATCCTATAGAATGAAAAATCGGAAAGACCAGAACGGCCTTTCCGATTTTTTGCTGCTTGGAATATTTTACTGAAAAATACGCAGGGGATACAGCAAACTGCATCAGTTCAGCAGCTTTGCCGGGTCAAGGTACTGCTCACCCTGCAGTACTTCCAGATGGATATGCGTCTCCTCGGCGCATTCGTTGGGAATGCTGCCTGCACGGCCAAGTATCTGGCCCACACTCACTTCATCGCCGGTCTGCACCGTGGGGTCGGCAGTGCCGCACACCCGCCACAGGTGCCCGGTGCTGTCCTCGATGCACACCACACTGCCCCAGCGGCCATCGGTGTCCACGGCGGTCACCTTACCGGCGGCGGGAGCGCACACCTGTGCGTCCTGTGCGCAGGCGTAGTCCACACCGTTGTGGGTGCGCCAGTCGCCCAGCGTTTTGTTATACACCAGTTCATCGCCGCTGTAGGCGTTCAAGACCCTGCCCGAGACGGGCTGCGTGGAGGCAGGCGCTGCTGAACTGCTGGCAGGCGAGGATGCGCCCTGCAGTGCGGAGGGTTCGTGCACCAAACCAGAGCCAGACTGCGCCCCAGAAGAGGACGCAGAGGATGCGGGCTTGGGTACATTTGCCGCAGATTCTGCGACGTCGGTCACGGGCTGCTGCCATACATCGTCCTCCTGTGGGTCAAGGGTGAGCTGCGGCTCCGGTGCAGGTTCTTCCTGCGGGGCCGTCAGGTCGTCGTAGCTCTTTTTCAGTTCATCCCGCACGGTGCGCACTGCCCACACTCCCGCCGCTGCGGCTGCGACGAGACAGGCCAGCAGTGCCAGTGCAAAGCCCCTGCTGCGCAAAAACTTTTTGATCTGCTCCATTGTCGTTACTCCCATCTGCTGCATTGTGTACGCATTGCTTCTGGGCTTAGTGTGGGACAGCAGGGCAGGTTTTATGCACGGAACGATTTAAAATGGCCTCCATTTCATTCTGGCCATAATAGCGGAATTGTATTTATAGTGATGCAGAACCGGTCAGACTGCGGTCTGACCGGTTCTGCGTTTTCATGAGAGGGCCGCAGCCGGAAAATGCATCTTCCCTCTGTGGCCTTCTGTGTTGATACCCAGAGCGAAGCGGAGGATATTCTAAATGATAGTACCAAACAAAAAGGCCCTCCCTTTTCGGGAGAGCCCTTGCAGACCAAAAATCAGTTGCGGCGGCGGCTGTTCATGCCCAACAGGCGTACAACATACAGGAAGATGTTGATGAAGTCCAGATACAACGTCAGTGCGCCGTAGATGGAAGCCTTCTCGGCCAGCTCGCCGTCATAGGCGTAGTAGGAGAACATCTGGCTCAGTTTCTGGGTGTCGTAGGCGGTCAGCAGCATGAACACCACCAGACCGACAGCGCTGTACAGCACCGTAGTAAGGAAGCTCATGCCGAACAGCATGCCCACAAAGCCGGTGATGATGAGCGCGAACAGGCCCATCATCAGCTTGGGACCCCAGCCGGACAGATCCTTGTGGGTAGTAGTGCCGTAGACCGCCATCAGGCCGAAGTACAGCGAGGTGGCAAGGAAGGCCAGCACCAGAGTGCCCAGATCAAATACCAGGAAGTAGTAGCTCAGCACCATGCCGTTGAGCAGTGCATAGGCAAAGAAGGTGGCTCTTGCACCGCCCACCGACATGTTCTGCACGCGGGAGCTGAGCACATACACCAGCACCAGCTCTGCGATGGTGAACACCAGATACAGCGAGTTGACAACGTACAGCAGCGGGGTAGCGGCTGTAACGAACGCCGCTGCAAAGGTGATGAGCAGGCCTACCGCCATCCAGCGGTAGGTGCGGTTCATATAGTCAGCCGAGGTCATGGCAGGCTCCGTGTATCCTCGATCGTAACCATTGTAATTGTAATCCATATGGGACTCCTCCAGTCTCTTTCTGCCGGAACACTTTTTCCTTGCTCCGGTCTACGGAATATAGTATACTGCATAGAAATGAACGTTTCATGAAAAAGGCTGTGATATTGTATGTCTCTTGGGCTTTATTTACACATTCCGTACTGTTTTTCCAAATGCAGATACTGCGATTTCTATTCCCATCCCGGTGAGCGCGGCGTACCGGAAGCTTATGTGAATGCTCTTTTGCGGGAGCTTTCCCGCTTTGCGCCGGAAGCACCTCTGCAGCCGGACACCCTTTATTTTGGCGGCGGCACGCCCAGCCTGCTGCGCCCGGAGCAGGCAAAACGGCTGATTGATGCGGCCCGGCCGATGCCGGGGGCCGAGATCACACTGGAAGCAAACCCGGAGACGGTGACGGAAGAAAGCCTTGCAGGCTTCCGGGAGGCGGGAGTGAACCGTATCTCCTTCGGGGTGCAGTCTGCCCGGGATACCCAGCTGCGCACGCTTGGCAGGCCGCATACGGCAAAACAGGCGCGGGCTGCCTTTGCCGCCGCCCGGCGGGCAGGTTTTGCGAACATCAGCGGCGACATCATGCTGGCACTGCCGCACTACACCGAAGCCGAGTTTGACGAAACGCTGGAACTGATCGAGGGTGGTGGGGCTACCCATATTTCGGCATATCTGCTGAAGATCGAGCAGGATTCGGCCTTTGGAAAGCATCCACCCGAAGGCCTGCCCACCGGCGATGAAGCCGCCGATTTTTACCTTTATGCAGTGGAACAGCTGGAACACCACGGCTACAAACAGTACGAGATTTCCAACTTTGCAAAGCCCGGCTATGAGGGCAGACACAACCTCATTTACTGGGACTGCGGCGACTATCTGGGCCTTGGCCCGGCGGCGCACTCCTGCATGGGCGGCAGACGGTTCTACTACCCGCCGGACACCGCCGCTTTCCTGAACGATGCCGCCGCCCCGGTGATGGACGGCAGCTGCGGCGCAGAGGACTACCTTATTTTACAGCTGCGTCTGCGCAAAGGCCTTTCGCTGGATGCATACAAAAAACTTTACGGGAAAGAATTTTCCACCGCACAGCTGGCTTTTGTGCAAAACTGCGTCCAGGCAGGCTATGCAAGCTTTGACGGCCGCACCCTTGCCCTGACCCCGGCGGGTCTCATCGTGCAGAACAGCATCCTTGCCCAGCTGTTGTAATTGGCAGAAATACGGCAACACATTGCTTTTGTGTGTCGATTCTGGTATGATATACTCGTATTATTAGGCGATGGGAGAGAAAACGGATGGCGAAAGTATTGATCGTCGGCGCAGGCGCGGCGGGCTTGATGGCGGCGGGTGCCGCCGTGCAGCAGGGGCATCAGGTGACGGTGCTGGAACACATGGACAAGCCCGGCCAGAAGATCCTTGTCACCGGCAAGGGCCGTTGCAATGTGACCAACGACTGCCCGGCAGAGGAATTTCTGCGCCATGTGCGCACCAACCCGCGCTTTCTGTATTCATCGCTGGGGGCTTTCCCGCCCGCAAAGACTATGGAACTGTTCGAGGGCCTTGGCGTGGAGCTGAAGGTGGAGCGCGGCCGCCGGGTGTTTCCAGTATCCGACAAGGCCGAGGAGATCCGGCAGGCTCTTTTGCGCTATGCGCAGGATGCTGAACTCGTGCATGACGGCGCGAAAAAGCTGCTATTGGAAGAGGTAACACCGGAGCCGGAAGCAGCTCCCGCCGCACCGGAAAACCCGCGCCACCCCAAAAGGAAAAAGGCAGGCCCGGCACTGCGGTGCATCGGTGTGCGGGGCACCTCCGGCCGGGAGTACCGGGCGGATGCCGTGCTGGTGGCCACCGGCGGCGTGAGCTACCCCACCACCGGCTCTACCGGCGACGGCTACAAACTGGCCCAGCAGGCCGGGCACACCCTCATCGAGCCGGTGCCCAGTCTGGTCAGTCTTGTGAGCCATGACGCGGACTGCAAAAAGATGATGGGCTTGGCGCTGAAAAACGTCACCCTGACCCTGTTCGAGGACGGCAAGGCCATTTTTGACGAGCAGGGCGAAATGCTGTTCACTCATTTTGGCATCAGCGGCCCGCTGACTTTGAGCGCCTCCAGCCATCTGGGCGACATGAAAAAACACAAGTATCATGCGGAGATCGACCTGAAGCCAGCCCTCAGCGAGGAGCAGCTTTACGACCGCATCACGCGGGATTTTGCCCTGCTGGCAAACCATGCAGCGCAGGGCGCGCTGGTAAAGCTTTTGCCGTCCAGTATGCAGCCGGTGATGGTGGCGCGCTGGGGCATCGACCCGGCTACCAAGGCAAACCAGATCACCCGGGAGCAGAAGAGGGAGCTGGTGCAGCTGATGAAGCACTGGCGGGTGTCCATTGATGCCCGGGGCGATCTGGCCCACGCGGTGATCACCAGCGGCGGCGTGTCCGTGCGCGAGGTAGACCCCAGGACGATGCAGAGCAAAAAGGCGATGGGCCTTTACTTTGCAGGCGAAGTGCTGGATGTGGATGCCTATACCGGCGGCTACAACCTGCAGATCGCCTTCTGCACTGCACAGGCATTTGCAAATAATCTGTAATTACAGATAAAACAATTTTAAATGCCCTCCGCGCTGCTCTGGGCATATTTATTGGAATAGATTTTTTTGATTTGTATTTTGAAAACGACTGCGGTCGTTTTCAAAATACGTTTTCACAAAAAGAGTTGTTGCCGGGATAGTCTCACAGACCGCTGCGCAACTGTTCCTGAAGGGAACGAGCAGCAATGCAGTTCTCCGTTACGGCCCCATCCGGTGAAAATGTGTTTGGAACGCTCCGCAGAGCGCGACAAACACAAAAATATTAAAATGATTTTCCGCTGAAGATGGCCACAGCGCATGCGGAGGCCATTTTAAATCGTTCAGTTTAAAAAGGAGAGATACAATATGGTATCTGTTGCGATCGACGGGCCTGCAGGCGCAGGCAAATCCACGCTGGCACGCCGTCTGGCGGCTGAGCTGGGCTATATTTATGTGGATACCGGTGCCATGTACCGCGCCATCGGCCTGTATGCCCTGCGTGCGGGCAAGGACCCCAAGGACAACGCAGCGGTCAACGCGCTGCTTCCCCAGATCGAGCTGCGGCTGGCCTCCATTGAGGGCGAGCAGCACATTTATTTAAAGGAAGAGGATGTGAGCACCGCCATCCGCACCGAGGCCGCAGGTATGGCTGCCTCTGCCGTGGGCGCAAACCCGGCTGTGCGCGCCTTTCTGCTGGAACTGCAGCGGGATATGGCCCAAAAGCAGGACGTGCTGATGGACGGCCGCGACATCGGCACGGTGGTGCTGCCGGATGCCATGGTGAAGATCTTCCTCACCGCCACGCCGGAAGCCCGCGCCACACGCAGGTGGAAAGAGTATCAGGCCAAAGGCATCGATACTCCCTATGAAGAGGTGCTGGCCGACGTGAAGCAGCGGGACTATCAGGACACCCACCGTGCCGCTGCACCCCTGAAGCGGGCGGACGATGCCGTGCTGCTGGATACTTCGGAGCTGGATTTTGAACAGAGCCTTGCTGCAATGAAGAAGATCATTGCAGAGAAAGTGAATCAAACGATAAAATGATATTATATTACATCTTAGTGCCCTTTGCGTGGCTTTTGTGGCATATCGGCTTCCGCATCCATGTAGAGGGCCGCGAAAACCTGAAAAAGGTGCAGACAAAGGGCTGCATCCTTGCGCCCACCCATGTCTCCGCCATCGACCCGGTGTTCATCGTGGTCACCCGGTGGGGCAGGCGGATGATCGTGTTCGCCAAGAAGGAACTGTTCGAGATCAACGCCCTGCTCACATGGTTCTTCCGCTGCTGCGGCGCGGTGTGCGTGCGCGGCACAAAGGATGAAATGGCTGCCATTGAGCAGACCGTAGAAAAGTGCAGAAACGGCGAAACACTGCTCATCTTCCCGGAGGGCACCCGCGAAAAGGACGGGAAGCTTCTGCCGCCCAAGAGCGGACTGTTCGTCATTGCGGCGGGGGCCGGGGTGGACGTAGTGCCCTGCCGCATCCTGTACGATACGCCGGATGGAAAGATGCACCTGTTCTGCAAAGTACGGGTGATCTACGGCGAGCCGATGCCTGCAGAGCAGTTTGCTATGGAGAGCCGCCGCGACACCAAAAAGCTGCGTGCCAACAAGCAGGCCCTGCTGGATGCGTGGGAAAAGATGGGGGCGTAAAAGATGGAGATCCGAGTTGCCAAAACGGCGGGGTTCTGCTTTGGTGTCAAGCGGGCGGTGGACCTGACCTATGGCCTGCTGAACGAAGGCTGCAAGGTGGCCACCCTCGGCCCGCTGATCCATAACCCGCAGGCTGTGGAGGATATGCAGAAAAAGGGTGCCCTTGTGGCGGATGCCATCGCCGATGTGCCCGCCGGGTACGAGGCGGTCATCCGCAGCCACGGTGTGCCGCGCACTGTGTACGACGAGCTGGATGCGCGCGGCATCACTTACCATGATGCCACCTGCCCCTTCGTGCAGAAGATCCAGCGCATTGCCGCCGAGGCCGAAAAGGCGGGGGCGGTGCTGCTGGTGGCAGGCGACAAGACCCATCCGGAGGTGCAGGGGATCGTGGGCCACACCCGCGGAGAGGTGTTCGTTTTTGCCGATCTGGCCGAGTTGAAGGCATGGAAAGGCCCCTCTGACCCGCAAAAACCCCTGTTTGCAGTTGCACAGACCACATTTCAGGTTACAAAATGGCAAGAAAGTTCGGAGTTTCTCAAAAAAGCCTATACAAACGCCCGAATTTTTGATACAATATGTAATGCGACGTGGGCGAGGCAACAGGAAGCGGAAGACCTCAGCCAAAAATGCGACATCGTTGTTGTCATTGGCGGTCATCATTCTTCCAATACCCAAAAGCTGGTACAGGTCGCCGCAAAACACACGCGTGCCGTAACGGTCGAGACAGCGAGCGAACTTCGGCCGGAATGGTTTGCAGATGTTAAAGTGGCGGGCGTGACAGCCGGGGCTTCAACGCCATCGTCTATTATTGAGGAGGTACTTAACAGTATGAGCGCAGAAATCAATGACAGCATGAGCTTTGAGGAGATGCTGAATGCATCCGAGGAAAAGCGTGTTCATGCAGGCAGTATTGTGAAAGGAATCGTGACCAGCATCTCTGCCAACGAGATCCAGGTGGATATCGGAGCGAAGCAGACCGGCTTTGTCAAGCTGAGCGAGCTGACCGATGATTCCTCCGCCAAGGTCGAAGACCTGGTGAAGGTTGGCGATGAGCTGGACCTCATCGTCGAGAAGGTTATGGATCAGGATGGCGTCATCCAGCTCTCCCGCAAGAAGCTCGCATCTCGCAAGGGCATGGAAGAGATCGCTAAGGCCGCTGAGTCCGGCGAGGTCGTCGAGGGCGATGTCACCGAGTTCAACAAGGGCGGCGTTGTGGTCAACGTCAAGGGTGTCAAGGTGTTCGTTCCTCGTTCTCAGGCTACTATGCGCCGTGATGAGGACTACACCGCTCTGGTTGGCCAGCACGTTCAGCTGGTTGTCACCGAGTGCTCCGGCCGCAAGATCGTCGGCAGCATCAACAAGGTGACCGCTGAGCAGAACAAGGCAAAGCGTGAAGAGTTCTGGGCAAACGTTGAGGTGGGCAAGACCTACACCGGCGTTGTCAAGAGCCTGACTTCTTACGGTGCATTCGTCGATATCGGCGGTGTGGACGGTCTGTGCCACATCAGCGAGCTGAGCTGGAACCGCATCAAGCATCCTTCCGAGGTCGTCTCCGTTGGCGACACCATCGAGGTGTATGTGAAGGACATCGACACCGAGAACCACAAGGTCTCTCTGGGCTACAAGAAGGCCGAGGACAACCCCTGGGAGCAGCTGAAGAACAACTACCCCATCGGCAGCACCTTCCATGCTCCGGTCGTCTCCCTGACCAAGTTCGGTGCATTCGTCCGCATCCTGCCGGGTGTGGATGGTCTGGTCCACATCAGCGAGATCAGCAATGACCGCGTTGAGAAGGTCTCTGACGCACTGAAGGTCGGCGATATGGTCGATGTGAAGCTGCTGGATGTGGACTTCGACAAGAAGCGCATCAGCCTGTCTATGAAGGCCCTGCTGAACGACGACGCTGAGTAATCAGCCTTTCGTTCGGAAGAAAAGCTTCTGACACAATGCGATCAACAGCCCCGTTGCCGGGAAAACGGCGGCGGGGCTGTTTTTGTTAAGGGAGAAACCCTTCTCAGTCACGGCTTGCGCCGCGACAGCTCTCCCGAAGGGCGAGCTTTTAACAGTGAGCAAAAAAGTTTGAGGAAAACTGACAAAACCTCTCCCTTTCGGGAGAGGTGGACGCGAACAACGTGAGCGGACGGAGAGGGTTATTTTTTATGATAAAATTTTTCAAGAAACACTGGGAAGTGCTGAGCTATCTGGTTTTCGGTGTGCTGTGCACCCTGCTGAACATTGTGCTGTATGCGCTGTTCAACAAGCTGTTCGGCTATACAGCCGCCAACAGCTGGGGCAATGTGCTGGATAACATCATCTGCATCTTGTTTGCCTACTGCACCAACCGCGCCTTTGTGTTCCACAGCAAAACGCAGGGCAAGGCCATGGCGAGAGAATTTGGTGCATTTGTCACCTGTCGTCTGGGTACAATGCTGCTGGACACCGCAATTATGCTGGTGCTGGGCAATCTGCTGGCTGCGCAGGGTGCAGCGCTGATGGACGAGCTGATGCAGGGGGTGCTGAGCGTGGTGGCCCACTGGCTTAGCCCGGATACGGCCATCCAGATGGCAGCCTCCTATGCAGGCACACCGGCGGGGGTCACGGATGGCTCTGCCGCCATTGCCGTCATCGGCGGTGCAGACGGCCCCACGGCGATCTTCGTTACCAGCCGCTACAATGCGCAGGCACTGTGGGGCCTTGCCGTGAAGGTCTTTTCCAATGTACTGGTGATCGTGCTGAACTATGTGTTCAGCAAGCTGATCATCTTTAAAAATCGCAAGTGAGATATTTTCTCTGCCGCAGGTGGAGAAAATATCCAATATAATTTAGGAGGTACGGTTTTATGAAGCGTGGTCTGAAAGGTTTTGCATTTCTGGTCTCCGGTCTGGTGCTGGGCATCATTGGTGCAACGGTCTCTGCAACTGCAATTGCCCTGAGTGCTGTCGGCATGGCAAAGGTGCGCCGTGCCAGCAAGTAAAAAGGAGAAACAAACATGACTCGTGAAGAAATTCTCTCCCATGTCGATCACACCCTGCTGAAGCCGGAGGCCACCTGGCCCCAGATCCAGACCCTGTGTGACGAAGCCATTGCCAACCACACCGCATCCGTCTGCATCAACACCTGCTACGTCAGGCAGGCTGTGGAGTACATGGCGGGCCGCATCCCGGTATGCTGCGTGGTAGGCTTCCCTCTGGGTGCCATGGATACCGCCAGCAAGGCGTTTGAAGCCAAGACTGCCATTGAGAATGGTGCCGCCGAGGTGGATATGGTCATCAACATCGGCCGCCTGAAGAACAAGGAGTACGATGCCGTGCGCGAGGACATCCGCGCCGTGAAGCAGGCGGTGGGCGACAAGGTCCTGAAGGTCATCATCGAGACCTGCCTGCTGACCGACGAGGAAAAGGAAAAGATGTGCGATATCGTCTGCGAGGCAGGCGCTGACTACATCAAGACCAGCACCGGCTTCTCCACTGCCGGTGCCAACTTCCACGATGTGGAGCTGATGGTCAAGGGCGTGCATGGCCGCTGCAAGGTCAAGGCTGCCGGCGGCATCTCCACCGTGGAGGATATGGAGACCTTCCTGGCGCTGGGTGCTGACCGTCTGGGAACCTCCCGCGCTGTCAAAATTCTGAACGGCGAGCAGGCAAAGGGCTATTGATCTTTCTGCGAAAAAATGCAATTATAAATAATATTTCCGCAGAACAGAATCAGAGCACACGCGGAGGCTGTTCTGGATCGTCTGGCTTTCCCAAGGGCCGCTGCACAAATTGCTGTGCAGCGGCCTTTTTGCGCCCAAGTCTTGCAAGCGGGGCACAGCAGGGTGTATAATACAGATAGATCCTGTATAAAACAGGAGGCTGTCTGCCTTATGGGGTAAGGCGGGCAGAAGAGGAAATGCAATGAATATACCCGAGATCCTTGTGGCCAATGGCACAGGGGCGGTGCTGGTATGCTTTCTGCTTTTACTGCGGGTGCGCGGCGAGAGTAAAAACAGCGTGGGAACAGCGCTGTTCTGCCGGATTCTGGTGGTGACGCTGCTGGCACAGGCCACAGAGACGATCAGCTTTCTGCTGGACGGCGTGCCCGGCGCGGCAAGCCGGTTCTGGCTGTACCTGACCAACACCGTCTGCACCGGCGCTACCGTGTGCGTGGGCTATGCGTGGTGCTTGTATGTGGACTTCCGGGTCTACCGCAGCACCGGACGCCTGCGCAGAAGGCATCTGCTGCTGGGCGTGCCGCTGCTGGCTGTTCTGGCGCTGCTGGCGGCGAACCTTTTCGGCACAGGATGGATCTTTACCATCTCCGCGGACAACGTTTACCATCGCGGTCCGCTGAACAGTTTGCTTTACCTGCTGCTGTTCGGCTATTATGCCGAGAGCGTGTGGCAGGTGCATAAGGCCAGGCGCGATGGCGTTACGGTGGAGTTTTTCCCGGTGTACTATTTTGTGATCACCTGTGCGGTGGGCACGGTGCTGCAGGGCGCGTTCTACGGTATGGCCTTCGGCTGGCTGTCAGTAGCCATCGCCTTTGTGTTTGTGGACAGTCAGACCCGGAGCCTGCGAGGTTATACCGATGAACTGTCCGGTCTGTTTGGGCGCAAGTACATGAACTACTGTCTGGAGCACATCTACGCCACACAGGAGAAGGACGTTTACGGCATCATGATGGACGTGAACTGCTTCAAGGAGATCAACGACACCTACGGTCACGCCGAGGGCGACCGGGCGATCCAGGAGATCGGTCACATCCTGTCCGGGGCGCTGGTGGCAAACTCGGTAGCCATCCGCATGAGCGGCGATGAGTTCATGGTGCTGATCCGGCACGGTTCGGAGGAGATCATGGATAAGACCTGTGCCGCCATCGAGCAGCGGGTGCAGCGCTATAACGCCGCCGCCCCGGCGGGCAGCTTTCAGCTGTCTTTCTCCACCGGTGTGGCAAAGTATGAGGGCGGCAGCGTGGAGAAATTTCTGGTGGAACTGGACGAGCGGATGTATGCGGAAAAGCGCGCCTTCCACGCTGCCCGGAACGGCCATGCTGCACCGGAGCAGGGGAACGCTCCATCAATTTCAGAATAATGTCTAAAAAGAGTGATACTCTTCTTGACAATCTGACGAAGCAATGATAGAATACTGAACGTACCAACTGAATACCGACTTATCAAGAGCGGCTGAGGGGACAGGCCCTGTGAAGCCCGACAACCTGCGCGTGAGCGCAAGGTGCCAAATCCTGCGGGAAACCGAGAGATAAGAGTGCAACGCTCAGAGCTTTCGGGCTCTGGGCGCTTTTATTTTTCGCGCAAAAAAGCTTGAACGGAATGTTGGAGCAAGAAATACACACCCTGCTGTAAAAACTTTAGGAGGCAAAACAAATGGCAAGACACCTGTTTACTTCTGAGTCCGTCACCGAAGGACATCCCGACAAGATCTGCGACCAGATCTCGGATGCCATTCTGGACGAGATCCTGACCCACGACCCCAATGCCCGCGTGGCCTGCGAGACCTGCGCATCCACCGGCCTTGTCCACATCATGGGCGAGATCACCACCAATTGCTATGTGGATTTCCAGAAGGTCGTCCGCGAGGTGGTGGCAGATATCGGCTACACCCGCGCAAAGTTTGGCTTTGATGCCGACACCTGTGCCGTCATCTCCAACATCGACGGCCAGAGCCCCGACATCGCACTGGGCACCAACGATCAGGTGGGCGGTGCAGGCGATCAGGGTATGATGTTCGGCTATGCCTGCGATGAGACCCCGGAGCTGATGCCTATGCCCATCAGTCTGGCTCACAAGCTGGCAAAGCGCCTGACCGAGGTGCGCAAGAACGGCGAGATGGACTACCTGCGTCCGGATGGCAAGAGCCAGGTCACTGTGGAGTACGATGAGAACAACAAGCCCGTGCGTGTGGATGCTGTGGTCATCTCCAGCCAGCACAGCGAGAGCGTCAGCATGGAACAGCTGCGCGCCGATGTGATGGAGAAGGTCATCAAGGCCACCATCCCTGCCGAGCTGCTGGACGAGAACACCAAATACTACATTAACCCCACCGGCCGATTCGTTGTGGGCGGCCCGCAGGGTGACACCGGCCTGACCGGCCGCAAGATCATCGTGGACACCTACGGCGGCTATGCCCGTCACGGCGGCGGCGCCTTCTCCGGCAAGGACCCCAGCAAGGTGGACCGCAGCGCAGCCTATGCGACCCGCTGGGTGGCAAAGAACATCGTGGCTGCAGGTCTTGCCAAGCAGTGCGAAGTGCAGGTGGCATATGCTATCGGCGTGGCAAAGCCTGTGTCCATCATGGTAGATACCTTCGGCACCGGCACCGTCTCGGATGAGAAGATCGAGCAGGCTGTGGAGAAGGTGTTCGATCTGACCCCCGCCGCCATCATCCGCGAACTCGACCTGCGCAAGCCCATCTACCGCAAGCTGGCTGCATACGGCCACATGGGCCGCGAGGATCTGGGCGTGAAGTGGGAGAACACCGACCGCGTGGATGCGCTGAAGGCTGCTGTTGCTGCTTTGTAAGCGGAACACAAAAGCACCGATCACTGTCATATAAAATAAGAAGGCATCTGCAACGATCGCTTCTGAGTTTCAGAAGAGCAGCGAATTTGTTGCAGGTGCCTTTGTTTTTAGCGGGTTTGTCAGAGGGTACAAATGGGCGAAAACAGCAGAATCTCCGCTGCCTGACACACTGCATTTTTGTCTCCCGGAAGAACGATCCCGGGAGGCTGCTCAGGCAAAGAAAAGTCCTACTTTTCCGCGAAAATCAGCCGAAATTTGCGAAATGGCAAAGAATTGGCTGTCTTTTTGTCGAAAACACACAGTCTCTGTTTGAAAAAGGTAAAACAGATGTGCAAGGCGCAGAAAATGTGAAGGTGAAACAAATTGATATGGCGCAAATGTCAAATTGTGATAAAATAAAAGTAGATATGCACTTTCGTGTGACGATCATTCGGATTGTACAGCAGCAATAAGGAGTTGTGATTATGTCCATTGAAATTTCCCCGAAGTCGTTCTTTGAGCAGCCCAGCGTGGCGGATATGCGCCTCATCGCCTGCCCCGGTGCGGAGGAACTTACCGGCCTGATCGATAAGCACCTGACCCGCTGGGCCAGAGAAGCCGGCATCGATAAGGAGACCTTTATCATCCCCTGCGACTGCCCCCGCTTCCAGAGCGGTGATGCCAAGGGTCTGGTGAAGGAGTCTGTGCGCGGCGACGATATCTTCATCGTGGTCGATCCCGGCAACTACAGTGTGACCTACAAGCTGTTCAACTACGAGAACCACATGTCTCCGGACGATCACTTCGCCAACCTGAAGCGCCTGATCCAGGCGGTGGCCGGCAAGGCACACCGTGTGTCGGTCATTATGCCCAGCCTGTACGGCGGCCGTCAGCATCGCCGTGTGGTGCGCGAAAGTCTGGACTGCGCTGTGGCCCTGCAGGAGCTGCAGACCATGGGTGTGCGCAACATCATCACCTTTGATGCTCACGATCCCCGCGTGCAGAACGCTGTGCCCCTGATGAGCTTTGATAACGCAATGCCCACCTATCAGGTGCTCAAGAGCCTGCTGAAGAAGGACCCGGACATCTCCTTTGATAAGAGCAAGTTTACCGTGGTCAGCCCGGACGAGGGCGCTATGAACCGCAACATGTACTTCTCCAGCGTGCTGGGCTGCAATCTGGGCATGTTCTACAAGCGCCGCGATTACACCCGCGTGGTGAACGGCCGCAACCCCATTGTTGCCCACGAGTATCTGGGCGAGAGCGTGGAGGGCAAGACCGTCTTCATCGCGGACGATATCATTGCTTCCGGCGAGAGCATGCTGGAGGTCGCCGGCAACCTGAAGGAGCGCGGTGCAGGCCGCATCATTGCAAACGCTACCTTCCCCCTGTTCACCAGCGGTCTGGAGAAGTTCGACAAGGCTGTGGCCGAGGGCAAGCTGACCTATGTTGTGGGCACCAACCTGACCTACCGTATGCCTGAGCTGCTCACCCGTGACTGGTATGTGGATGTGGATGTTTCCAAGTACGCTGCATACTTTGTGGTGGCTCTGAACCACGACATGTCTGTTTCCAGCATCATCGATCCGCTGAAGAAGATCGAGAACCTGCTGGCAAGCCGCAAGTAAGTTTAATACGAAAAAGGCTCTGCATCCTTGCGATGCAGAGCCTTTTTCGTATCACAAATCCAATAAAACGATCATAATTCGTCTCCATGGCTGCGCAGATACCGCACCAGCATGGGCAGCTCGTAGAGCAGCATGACGACCCAGCCCACCGCATAGCTGTAAGGTAGAGCTTCGATCTCCATTTTCCACACCAGCACGAACACCGCAGCTGCCGCCACACGGAACACCATGTTGAAGGTGCTGGACACCAGCGTGACCTTCAGATCGCCAATGCCGCGGAAGAAGCCCTGAATGCCATTGGTGGCTGCGGGCATCAGGTAGAACAGGGAAACCGTGCGCAGGAAGCGCACGCCCAGATGGATGACCTCCGGGTCGGTGACGAACAGCTTCATGATAAAGGGTGCACCGGCAAAGCATACAACGGCGATCAGCACGCCGTAAGCGGCTTCGATGCGCATACCGCAGTGGAAGCCCTGCTTCACACGGTCGTGCTTGCCGGCACCCCGGTTCTGCGCCATGAGGGTGGTCATGGCGTGGCCGATGTTCTGCTGCGGGGTATAGGCAAAGTCGTCAATGCGGGAAGCAGCGGTAAAGGCGGCCATGGCGTTGACACCCATGGTGTTCACGATGGCCTGCACCGCGATCTTGCCAAGCTGCACGGTGGCTTGCTGCATGGCGCTGGCCCAGCCGTAGCTGACGGTTTTGCGCAGCAGACTGCCGTCGAATACCAGCCAACGGCGGCCCAGCTGCAGCACGGGAACTTTCCAGCGGATGTACAGCACGCACAGCACACAGCACATGGCCTCGCTGAGGACGGTGGACAGGGCACAGCCCTCGCTGCCCCAGTTCAGCACCTGCACAAAGAACAGGTCGCCGCCGATGTTCAGCACAGAGCTGATCATCAGGAAATACAGGGCACTCTTGCTGTCGCCCAGTGCACGCATGGTGGCGGCAAGGAAGTTATAGAAGAAGGTGAAGATCAGGCCTGCAAACACGATGCGCAGGTAGCTGACCGCAATGGGCAGGATATCGGCGGGCACCTGCATTAGCCGCAGCAGGGGCGTGGCCAGAACGACGCATGCTGCCGAGAACGCCAGCGAGAACACGGTGCCTGCAATGGCGGTGGTGGACACCTGACGCTCCATCAGCTGGGTGTCGCCTGCGCCAAAGGCAGTGCTGACCAGAATGCCGGCACCCAGACACATGCCGTTGATAAACAGGATGGCAAGGGTCATGAGCGGGTTGGAAGTGCCGACGGCGGCAAGAGCTTCCTCGCCCACGAACTTGCCCACGATGATGCTGTCGGCGGCGTTGTAGGTGAGCTGGAACAGGTTGCCAAGTACCAGCGGAATGGTAAAACGGATCAGGAGCGGTGTAATGGCTCCCTTTGTCATGTCGTTTGTCATGGAAACTCTATGATTTCTCCTTATAATGTATTTACGATCTGCCGTCCGGGCAGGATGGCAAGGGCAGAGCGGCTGGCACCTACATGGATGAGTTGTGCGGCCGCCTGCAAAACGGCACCGGATGCCACCGAAGCCGGGATGGCATCGGTGCGCAGCACCTTTTGCGCGGCCCGCTGCGCATCGGTGGTGTTCACCGCCACCACGTTGTCCACCACATAGGCGTTGAAGTTTTCCGGCACAAAGCCGTAGCCCAGATCGCTGATGCCGTGGGGGCCGGTCAGGCCGCCGCCCAGCGCCTGCGATTCGTAAGGCTCCACGGCGGCGATGCGCACATCGTTCGTCCATGCCTTGATGGTCTCGCCCACGCCGGTCACGGTGCCGCCGCTGCCCACGCCGATCACGATAGCGTCCACGGCGCTTTTGCCCTCTCGCGCGATGCTTTGCACAATGGCAGGGCCGGTAACGCGGCGGTGGTACTCCGGGTTATCATCGTTGGCAAGCCAGTCCATGTAGTACCAGCCGTTGGCGGCGGCGGTCTGTGCCGCCAGACGGCGGGCACCGTTCACACCGCTGCGGGCCGGGCTGTGGCGGATCTGCGCACCCAGCCGCAGCAGGGTCTCCTGCCGCAGGGCGGGGGCATCCTCCGGCATCACCAGAACCACCGGGTGACCGGCGGTCAGGCCCGCCAGCGTGAGCGCAGCGGCAAACGGGCCGGAGGCCGCTTCAATGATGGGCTGACCGGAGATCAGCTTCTTTTTTTCAATGGCAAGGGCCAGCATCCCTTCGGCAAGGCCGTCCCGGGCCGTGCCGGTGGGGCCTGCAAAGTCCAGATAGGCATACAGCCGTCCCTTCAGCCCGCAGGCGGCAGCATAGCCGCGCAGCTCCACGATGGGGCAGGCGCTGAGCGTCTGGTAAAAATTGGGGTAGATCGGCACGAAGACCCTCCTTTCATGGGATACAACAATATTATCCTAACGCAAAAGGACTGCGCGCGTCAAGATGCGTTTTAGCAAAAACGGCGAATTTTTGGCGGATTTTCTGGAAAAATCTCCGAAAGGCTCTTGACAGGATGCGGTGCATCTGCTATACTTCATCCGTAAAGCAAATGAACTTTACATCACTTCTCGAAAGTACAGGCACAAAACCGGGGGATTAGAGGATGGCAAAAGATCTGGAAATGGGCTATCTGCTGGACTTTTACGGCGAGGTGCTCACCGAGAAACAGCGCGAAATGCTGCGCCAGTATTACAACGATGACCTTTCGCTGAGCGAGATCGGCGAGAACTTCGGCATCACCCGTCAGGGGGCGCGGGATGCCATCAAGCATGGCGAGAACGCGCTGAAGGAGCTGGAGGAAAAGGTCGGCTTTGCGGCGCGTTACCGCCGCGTGCAGCAGAAGCTGGAAGAGCTGGAGCAAATGGTGATCGATGCACGGTTCGAGTGCACCGGCCCGCAGGGCCTGACCACCACCGAGTACGAACACCAGCTGACCAAAATGTTAAAGCTCATCCGCTCCATCGACGAAGCAAACGAGAGCTGAAACCTGTGAAAGGAGCACCGTACAATGGCATTTGAATCCCTTACCGACCGCCTTGCCGGTGTGTTCAAAAAGCTGCGCGGTCACGGCAAGCTGACCGAGGCAGATATCAAGGCCGCGATGCGTGAGGTGCGCATGGCCCTGCTGGAAGCCGATGTCAACTACAAGGTTGCCAAGGACTTCTGCGCAAAGGTGTCCGAGCGCGCCATGGGTCAGGAGGTCATGGAAAGCCTGACCCCGGCACAGCAGGTGGTCAAGATCGTCAACGAAGAGTTGGTTGCCCTGATGGGCGGCAGCGAAGCGGCCCGCCTGAACATCAAGAACAAGGGCCAGACGATTATCATGCTCTGCGGCCTGCAGGGCAACGGTAAAACCACCCACGCCGCAAAGCTGGCAAAATACTTTATTAAACAGGGCCGCCGCCCTATGCTGGTGGCCTGCGATATTTACCGCCCTGCGGCCATCGATCAGCTGCAGGTGGTGGGCAAACAGGCGGGCGCACCGGTGTTCACCCTGCCGGGCGCAAAGCCGCCGGAAATTGCAAAGAAGGCGCTGGCACACGCTAAGGATTACGGCAATGACATCGTGATCCTGGATACCGCCGGTCGTCTGCAGATCGACGATGTGCTCATGCAGGAGCTGGTGGACATCAAGGAAGCCGTTCCTGTGGACGAGACCCTGCTGGTGGTGGATGCCATGGCCGGTCAGGATGCCGTGAACGTTGCCAAGACCTTTAACGAGAAGGTAGGCATCGACGGCATCATCCTCACCAAGACCGATGGCGATACCCGCGGCGGTGCGGCACTTTCAGTGCTGGCCGTTACCGGGAAGCCCATCAAGTTCCAGGGCACCGGCGAAAAGCTGGACGATCTGGATGTGTTCCACCCGGACCGCATGGCAAGCCGCATCCTTGGCATGGGCGATGTGCTGAGCCTGATCGAGCGCGCACAGGAGACAGCAGACGAAAAGGCTGCCGAAGAGACCGCAAAGCGGATGATGGAGAATAAGTTCGACATGAACGACATGCTGGACCAGTTCGCACAGATCCGCAAGATGGGCGGTGCAGGTGCGATGCTGAGCATGCTGCCCGGCGGCAGCGGCATCGATCCCAGTCAGGTCGATGAAAAGGCGTTTGACCGCATCGAGGCCATGATCTATTCCATGACCAAGGAAGAACGCGAGAAGCCCTCCATCATCAACCCAAAGCGCAAGCGCCGCATTGCAGCAGGCAGCGGTACCACCGTGGCGGATGTAAACAAGCTGCTCAAGCAGTTTGAAATGATGCAGAAGATGATGAAGCAGTTCAAGAAAAGCCCCAAGGGCTTTGCCCGCCGTCTGGGCGGCATGATGGGCAACCCCAATGCCTTCCGCGGACTGAAATAATTTTTGTGATACAACCCCCTTGCGGGTTTGTACAATATAATCAACATGCGCCCGCAAGGGCCGCACAAAACAATTTTTGGAGGATATTTACCATGGCAGTTAAGATTCGTCTGCGCCGCGTTGGCGCCAAGAAGGCTCCCTTCTATCGTGTTGTTGTTGCTGACAGCCGCTTCCCCCGTGACGGCCGTTTCATCGAAGAGATCGGCACCTACGATCCCAACAAGGAGCCTTCCGAGATCAAGATCGACGCTGAGAAGGCAAAGCAGTGGATCGCCAACGGCGCACAGCCCACTGATACCGTTCGCGTCCTGCTGAAGAAGTCCAACGTTCTGTAAGTAGGGAGGGCTGACTCATGCAGGAGCTGTTGCTGGCAGTTGCCCGCGGTCTCGTGGAGGATAAGGAAGCCGTTAAGGTCACGGTGGACGAGCCTCGCGAGGACGGCACCATCGTCTACCACCTGAGCGTGGCAGAGGGAGATATGGGCCGTGTCATCGGCAAGCAGGGCCGGATCGCAAAAGCCATTCGTGTGGTGATGCGCGCGGCTGCTGTGCGGGTCGATGAAAAGGTCCTTGTTGAGATCGACTGAGCACCCTACAGGCCCTTTGCCCTTGCGGCAAGGGGCCTTTTTGATTATAGGAGCAAGATTATGCAGCAATATCTGGAAGCGGGAAAAGTTGTTACCACCCACGGCGTGCGCGGCGAAATGAAGCTGGAGCTTTGGTGCGACGGCGTGAATTTTCTCAAAAAGGTGGGCAGACTGTACCCCTCGGCACAGGGCGGCAGGGCCTATAAGATCGTGTCCATCCGTGCGCAGGGTCAGATGGCCCTGCTGCAGCTGGAAGGCGTGGACGATATGGATGCTGCCCGTGCGCTGCGGGGGCAGGTGTTCTACTTTGACCGCAATGATGCCACCCTGCCCGCAGGCCGCTGGTATGTGGCCGACCTGATCGGGTGCGAAGTGCGGGATGCCGACACCGGCAGGGTGTACGGCGTTGTGACCAGCGTGGATCACCCCGGTGCACAGGATATCTACACCGTCAAAGCACCGAACGGCAAGGAATACATGTTCCCGGGCGTGGATGCTTTTCTGAAAGAGCGCAACCCGCCGGAGGGCTATCTCCTCGTCACCCCCATTCCGGGCCTGCTGGACGATGACTTTGACAGCGAACGGGAGGAAGAGTGAGCCATGGGAATGCGTGTGGACATCGTGACCCTGTTCCCGGAAATGTGCCAGCAGGTGCTGGATGCCAGCATCATCGGGCGCGCGGCAAAGAAGGGCTTTATTGAGACCCACTGTCACCAGATCCGGGACTACACCCTGAACAAACAGAAGCAGACCGACGATTACCCCTACGGCGGCGGCTGCGGCATGGTGCTGTACGCTCAGCCCATCGCAGACTGCCTGCGTGCTGTGCAGCAGGAAGTGGCTTCACAGGGCCGTCCGGCCCCGCATATCGTGTTCCTGACGGCAGGCGGCCAGCGCTACACCGAGGAGCACGCAAAGCGGCTGGCCCAGTATGATAACCTGACACTGGTATGCGGCCACTATGAGGGCATCGATGAGCGTGTGATCGATGCTTTTGCGGATGAAGAGATCTCCATCGGTGACTACATCCTCACCGGCGGCGAGCTGGCCAGCCTTGTGGTGGCGGACAGTGTGCTGCGCCTGAAGCCCGGCGTGCTGGCTGAGCAGAAGGGCTACGAGGAAGAAAGCTACTGGGACGGCCTGCTGGAGTATCCCCAGTACACCCGCCCCGAGGTGTGGGAAGGCCGCGCCGTGCCGCAGGTGCTGCTGGGCGGCGACCACCAGAAAATCGATGCATGGCGCGGGGAACAGAGCCGGGAGCGCACCCGCCTGCGCCGCCCGGAGCTGTACGAGAAGTGGTGTGAGACCCACCCTGTGACCGAGCTGCCCAAGTGGAAGCGCGGCGAGAACATGCGCCTTGTCAAGACCGACGAGCAGTTTGCTGCTGCCGCCCGCATCTTTGTGGAGGGACGGCGTGCGACCTGTGCCGAGAACTGGACCCCGGAATACTGTGCCAGCCTCAACGAGGAAGAATATCTTTTGCAGCTGCGGCAGGAAAAGGCCGCAGGCTGGGTGTGCTACCTGCACACCACCAAGGATGTGCCGGACGGCATCGTGAGCATCAACCACAAGGTGGGGCACATCGAACATCTGTTCGTCACTGAAAAAGCCCGCGGCAGGGGCATTGGCATGAAGATGCTGGACTTTGCCCGCAGGAAGCTCAGCGAGCACGAGCACCCGGTGCTGAGCGTGCTGAACACCAATACCCGCGCCATAGCGCTTTACACCCGCATGGGCTGGAAGCTGACCAGCGGCACTGAGCTGGAGTTCACGCCGGAGCAATATCCGGCTGTGGTGAAAAAGTGTGCTCTGGTCTGGATGCGGTACGAGGGCAGCGCACAGAAGTAACTCCGGGCGGCAGCTGCAGGTGCATCGGACAGCGAAAAAGGCACGAAAATGGATACCAGGGCCAGAGGGTATGGTGCTGGAAACGCACAAAAACGGCCGAGATATTGCCCGATGGTCGAAAAAATGTTGAAAACTTTTGTATCTACCCTCTAACCTTCGGGGAATAATTTTATTATCTTTGTATAAATAATGAAAAATGGGCCGCTTTTCATTGGAGAAACCGCCAAAAATGCGCCGGGGGGCTGTACAACCGTTTCGACTTGCGCTAAAATAATCGTAACGCAACAGGCACAGGATACAGATTCTATACCCAAAACGATATTAGATAGGAGCGCTTTACTATGTACGTGAAAGAAGTTACCGTTGAAAATCAGGTTGGTCTGCACGCTCGTCCGGCTACCTTCTTCATCCAGAAGGCTAACGAGTTCAAGTCTTCCATCTGGGTCGAGAAGGAAGAACGCCGCGTGAACGCAAAGAGCCTGCTGGGCGTTCTGTCTCTGGGCATCGTGGGCGGTACCACCATCCGCATCATCGCTGACGGCGCTGATGAGCAGGCTGCTGTTGACGGCCTGATCAAGCTGGTGGAGTCCGGTTTTGCTGAGTAATTTGTGTCTATAAATGGAGCGGCGGGGGAACCTGCCGCTTTTTGTTTTTCAAGGAGAATCCATGACCAAAGCTGAACTGTATCAGAAAGCCTGTATGCTGCCGCTGCTGCCCGGCGTTTATATCATCCGGGATAAGACGGACACCATCATTTATATCGGCAAGGCAAAGCGGCTGCGCATCCGGGTGAGCCAGTACTTCCGCGAGGGCGTGCCCCACGACAACAAGGTCAGCCAGATGATCGCCCATGCCTATGCCTTTGACGTGATCGTCTGCCAGAGCGAGTTTGAAGCGCTGGTGCTGGAAGCCAGCCAGATCAAGGCCCACACGCCGAAGTATAACATCCTGCTCAAGGATGATAAAGGCTACAGCTATATCAAGGTGACAAAGGAGCCATGGCCCAGGCTCTCCTTCGTGCTGCAAAAGGAGGAGGACGATGCCGAGTATATCGGCCCCTATACCTCCAGCTTTGCGGCGCGGCAGATGGCGGAAACGGCCATGGATGCCTTTCTGCTGCCAAGGTGCAATAAGCGCTTCCCGCAGGAGATCGGCAAAGGACGGCCCTGCCTGAATGCGCACATCGGCAAGTGCATGGCAGTGTGCAGCGGCAGGATCAGCTGCGAAAACTACAATCAGGCCGTCAAGAGCGCTGTGCACCTGATCCGCTACGGCAAAAAGGACATCCTGAAGATCCTTAATGAGCGGATGCAGGAGGCCTCGGACCGGCTGGAATTTGAGACGGCGGCCCTGCTGCGGGACCAGATCGCGGCCATCACCAAGGTGAGCGCTGGGCAGAAGGTCATTGTGGACCCGGATGTGGAGATGGACGTGGTGGCGCTGGCAGGCACGCCGGACAGCGTGTGTGCGGCGGTGCTGCGCTTCCGGGACGGACGGCTGACCGATAAGCGGGAGTTTTTGTTCCACGATACCTCGGACATTGCCGCCGTGCGGGAGGAATTTCTGCCCCGGTATTATCTGGATGACGAGCAGATCCCCAAGATCATTGCGGTGGATGAGCTGCCGCCGGACAGCGACGCGTTGCAGCAGGCGCTGAACGAAAAGCGCGGCAGCGAGGTGCAGCTGTATGTGCCCCAGCGGGGCGACAAGGCCCATCTGGTGGAAATGGCCCACACCAACGCGGTGGAGCGTCTGGCGCGGGAGAGCGGCCGCTATGCCCGGGAGGAAAAGCTGCTGGACGAGCTGGCGCAGGTGCTGGGCCTTGCAAAGCCGCCCCGGGCCATTGAGAGCTACGATATCTCCAACTGGGGCGATGGCTCCAGCGTCTGCGGCATGGTCACCTTCAGGGATGGCAAGCCCTACAAGGCGGGCTACCGCAGGTTCAAGATGAAGACCGTTGCGGGCACTGACGACTATGCATCACTGGCAGAGACTGTCTCCCGGCGGGCGGCAGAGTACGAAAAGTACGCAGAGTTTGCAAAAAAGGGAGAACCCTGCAGCAACTGGTTCGGGCAGAAGCCGGATCTGCTTTTGATGGACGGCGGCAGGGGGCAGGTGAGCGCGGCAAAAGAAGCACTGGCCGGGACTGCCCTTGCGGATGTGCCGCTCTACGGCATGGTGAAGGACGACCACCACCGCACCCGCGCCATTGTGGACAGCGACGGCCGGGAAATTGCCATCAATATGAACCGGGGCACCTTTACCTTTATCACGGCCATTCAGGACGAGACCCACCGCTTTGCCAATGCCTACCGCAAGCAGCAGATGAAGCAGAAGAGTTATTCCTCCACCCTGACCGAGATCCCCGGCATCGGCCCCAAAACGGCCAAGGCGCTGATGGCCCAGTTCAAAAGCGTGGGTGCGGTGAAGGAAGCCACGCCTGACCAGCTGGAAAACACCCCCGGCGTGGGCAAACAGACAGCACAGATCATCTACGATTATTTTCATGCATAATGAAAGAAGACTATGGACAAAACAAAACAGGAAAGTGATTATTTTTATATCTGGAAAGCTTTAGCATGCACCCTTGTGGTATTTATTCACTGCCCATTTCCTGGTGCTGCCAGATGGATTTTAACGGCGGCAGCGCGGATCGGTGTACCGTTTTTCTTTTCGGTGTCCGGCTGGTATCTGTTCCGAACCGATGACTCCGAACAGCAGGTGGAACAGCTGAAAGGCAAAATAAAAAAGACGGCACATATGCTGCTCCGAGTTGGTGCAGCGTACACCCTGTTTGCAGTGATAGTGGAACTGTCTGTGGGAACATTTATTCCTGAATGGCTTTCAGAAAAATTCAGCATTTCTGAAATTTTAAAGCTGCTGGTGTATAACAGTAATAGTCTGGTAGACAGCTACGCATGGCATTTATGGTGGCTGTTTGCCATGCTGAACTGCTACGTAGTGCTTTACTGCTGGAAAAAACTGTGCAAAGATTTTAACTTGGAAAAATATGGAAATAAAATTGGCATAGTGCTTTTGGCGGTGATGCTTATCTTGCAGGCAGTTGTTCCACAAAAGTTGGCATGGTATCGGAACTGGCTTTTTGAAGGAATGCCGTTTATTCTGATTGGAATATATGCCCAAAAGAATAGACTGCCCGCGATGTTTAAACTGCCGACAGCTTTTTGGCTTGTGATGAGCGTTCTGGAGGCTCATGCTTTTGGAAAGAAAGAAATTTATTTCAGCACGGTGCTGGCAGTGCTTTCAATTCTGAACAGGGGACATTTTACAAGTTTTGCATGGATGTCGGAACGACTGAAAAAGGTATTGGTTCATATTGGCAGGGAGCTGTCTGCTGAAGTTTACTGCTACCATCTGATGATTTATACCACCTTGATTTTTCAGATCCATATAGATGGTGATGTATGGGGAGTGTGCAGAACGTTTCTGGTGCTGGGCTTATCGATGCTTCTTGCAGAACTGTTATACCGGACAAAAGTAAAAACACATAAAAAGCAGTTAGTATAATAATAAAAAGACCCTCGATCCTTAGCTTTCAAAGGACTGAGGGTCTTTTACGATTTGAGAAAAGCTTTAGTTCTCCGCAGAAATATCCTGACCGAAATACTTTTCGCTCAGCTCCTTCAGGGTGCCGTCGGCACGCAGCTCGTCGATGGCGGTGTTGATGGCATCCAGCAGGGTGGCGCTGGCATCGCCCTTGCGCAGAGGAATGGCAACGTGGGATGCGTCCTCGGTCTGGGCCACCAGCTTGAAATCTGCGTCCGGGTGGACGTTCAGGTAATCGTAGAAGGAGACATCGGCGTTCAGGGTGGCGTCGATGCGGCCGGCGGTGAGCAGCTGGATGGTCTCTTCCAGCGTGTCGATGCCCTGTACGGTGGCACCATAGCTCTCGGCCAGTTCCATGTAGGTGGAAGCCAGACTGTTGGCGGTGGTCTTGCCCTTCAGGTCCTCAAAGCTGGTGATCTCGTCGTTATCCTTGCGGACGGCAAGGGCAGTGTGGATGTAGCCGTAGGGCTCGGTGAAATCATAGGTCTTGGCGCGCTCGTCGGTCACTTCCACGCCGTTGCACACGATGTCGTAGCGGCCTGCGTCCAGACCGGCAAACAGGCTGTCCCAGTCGCTTTCGACGTACTCCGGCTCCACGCCCAGCTTTTCTGCAAGGGCACGGGAGACTTCCACATCGTAGCCCACCAGAGTATCGGATTCGTCGTGGTAGCTCCAGGGCTGCCATGCGCCTTCCAGGGCAACGATCAGCTTGCCGCTGGACTGGATGTTGGACAGCTGGTCGCCGGCAGCAGGAGCCACAGAGGCGGCCGTGCCGGAAGCAGCGGTGCTGCCGGAAGAATTGGAGCAGCCGGACAGAGTCAGCACGCCGGCAGCGGCCATGACGCTCATAAGAGAAATAAAGGTTCTGCGTTTCATAGGTTGTATATCCTTTCGATAATAGTGGATGCAGGGCAGCGGGCAGCTTTCTCTTCGGACACGAGTACGGGTTGCGGCACCCAGCGGATGCTTCGTGCTTTGAGCAGCACTCGCATCCTGCTAGCCGCTGTCCCAACAGCAACTTCCTGTTTCCGCCACTGGCGGCGGTCGTTGCTGTTGCAGGCCATTCCATCGCCCGCCCTATTGCCTTCGGCAACAGGGTCCCACCCCAGCGGACGGTCCTCAGAGAAACTTCCCGCCGTCCTGCTGGGACAGATGCAGCTGTCCATTACGACCCTTTTGGTGAAAATGTGTTTGGAGCGGCCCGCAGGCCGCGACAAACACGAAATAAAAACAAAATCCCGCTGATTATGGCCAGAGCGAAGCGGAGGCCATTCTAAATGGTAACCTCACTCGGTGTGAGCGATCTTGCGCAAAAATTCGCGGGTGCGCTCCTCTTTGGGGTTGGCGAAAAACTCATGCGAGGGAGCCTGCTCCACTACCACGCCGTTCTCCATGAAAACGGTCTTGGAGGAAACATTGCGGGCAAAACCCATCTCGTGGGTGACCACCAGCATGGTCATGCCCTCTTCGGCCAGCTGCCGCATCACGGCCAGCACTTCGCCAGTCAGCTCCGGGTCAAGGGCTGAAGTCGGCTCGTCAAAATAGATGATCTCCGGGTCGGAGGCCAGCGCACGGGCAATGGCCACGCGCTGCTGCTGGCCGCCGGAAAGCTGGCGCGGATAGTAGTCGGCTCGGTCGGCAAGGCCCACCTTTTCCAGCATCCTCATGCCAACGGCATCCGCCTGCTCTTTGGGCATTTTGCGGGCAATGATGAGGCCCTCGGTCACGTTCTGCAGGGCAGTCTTGTTGCGGAACAGATTGTAGCTCTGGAACACAAAGGCCGTCTTTTTGCGCAGCCGGGCAATGTCGGCGCGGCTGGCCTTGGCAAGGTCGAACGTCTCGCCGTCAAACGTGAGCTGGCCTGCGTCGGCAGTCTCCAGAAAGTTCAGACAGCGCAGCAGGGTGGTCTTGCCGGAGCCGGAGGGGCCGAGGATGGCCACTACATCGCCCTTTTCCACGGTCAGGTCCACGCCGCGCAGCACCTGCAGCTCGCTGGTCACTTTGCGTGCACCGGGCCGGTGGAAGATGCCTGCCTGCAGGCGGGGCTTTGTGTAGGTGAAAAAGGACTTGTGGACGTTTTTGATCTCTAACATGGACATGGTTGCCACACTCCTTTCTTACTGGAAGCCGTGGGCGTTGAGCCGACGTTCCAGCAGTGCCTGCAGCTTGGTGATGACCGTGCAGAACAGCAGATACACCACGGCCACCTCACAGTAGATGGGCAGGAAGATGTAGGTGCGGGCGGCCACGCGCTGACCGGCCATGAACAGCTCGGCCACCGTGATGTTGGAGGCCAGCGAGGTGTCCTTGATCATGCCGATGAGCGAGTTGGAGAGGGCGGGCACTGCGGTGCGCAGGGCCTGCGGCAGCACGATGCGGCGCATGATCTGCCACCAGCTCATGCCCACGCAGTAACCGGCTTCCAGCTGGCCCTGCGGCACGCTTTCCAGTGCGCCGCGCATGGTCTCGGCACAGTAGGCACCCTCGTTGAAGGCAAAGGCGATGACCGCAGCAGGGAAAGCGTCCAGCATGATGCCCACGCTGGGCAGACCATAAAAGATGATGAACAGCTGCACCAGCAGCGGCGTGCCGCGGATGACCCAGATGTAGAACCGCGCGATCTGCCGCAGCACCGGCACATTGGCGTACTGCACCAGTGCAACGGCCACGGCAATGATCATGGCAAAAAAGAAGGAGACCAGCGTGAGCGGGATGGTCATGGTAAGGCCTGCCGTAAGGATACGGGGCAGGGCCTCCGCCAGCACGCTGACCGTGCGGTTGGAAAGAAATGCTTCAAACATGAAAAATGTTCCCTCAGAACGGTGTTCGGATACTCTCTGTGTTGTCCGGAATAAAGGTATTATAAACCTTGAAGTACACTTGAAGTCAAGGCTTTTTGCCAAATTCCTACAAAACCTACCAGAATACTATAGCATGAATCCGGATGGAGTGCAAACGGTTTGCTCAAAACGCGTGATGTGTACAAAAACGGACGACCCATCTGGAAAACTTTGTGCAATGCGGCAAGCGGTTGACGGCGCACCGGCTTTCGTGTACAATGAACATAACAACGCGCACCGGGCTTGGCCCGGCACAGGCGCAAATTCACCGCAGAGGGCGCAGTGCCCTTTGCGCGGTGCAGACACGGAGGACACGAACGTGACGAAGAAAAAAATTGGCGTTCTGGGTGCAGGTACCTGGGGCATGGCTCTGGCACGGATGCTGTGTGTCAGCGGCAATGATGTGCAGGTGTGGTCGGCGCTTCCGGCTGAGGTGGAGAACCTTTCCGCTACGCGGGTGCACCCCAATCTGCCGGGCATGAAGATCCCGGAAGAGCTGCAGTTTACCAAGAGCATTGAGGAAGTGTGCACTGGCAAGGATGTGCTGCTGTTTGCAGTGCCGTCGGTATTTGTGCGCTCCACCACGGCCAAGGCCCGGCCTTACATCCCGGACGGCCAGATCCTTGTGGACGTTGCAAAGGGCATGGAGCCGGACACCTTATATACCATGACTGAGGTCATTGCCGACGAGCTGAACAAAGAGGGTGGCCCCCAAAACACAAAGCTGGTGGCCCTTTCCGGCCCGACCCATGCGGAAGAGGTGGCGCTGGACATGCCCACCACCATCGTTTCGGCCTGCCCGGATGAAGCCGCTGCCGAGTATGTGCAGGATGTGTTCAGCAACACCTGTATGCGTGTGTACACCAACGCCGACATCAAGGGCGTGGAGCTGAGCGGCGCGCTGAAGAATGTGATTGCACTGGGTGTTGGCATCTCCACCGGCCTTGGCTACGGCGACAACGCCCGCGCAGCCCTCATCACCCGCGGCATTGCCGAGATCGCCCGGCTGGGCGTGGCCATGGGCTGCAACATCCACACCTTTGCGGGTCTGGCCGGTATCGGCGACCTGATCGTGACGGCGACCAGTATGCACAGCCGCAACAATCGTGCGGGCATTCTGATTGGCAAGGGCAAAAGCCCGGAGCAGGCCGTGAAGGAGGTCGGCATGGTGGTGGAGGGCATCAATGCACTGCCTGCCGCTATGGAGCTGGCAGCAAAGTACAATGTGGAAATGCCCATTGTGCAGACGGTGAACGCCATCGTGAAGGAGGGCATGAGCGCCAGCGACGCGCTGCGCACCCTGATGGACCGCAACCGGAAGAACGAGATGCCGCAGGGCTACGAAAAAGTCTGAATTTTAAGGGAGAAGGCACAGCTGTCTGCAGATGGCTGTGCCTTTTTTGCTGCGCGGCCTGCCCACTGGCCGAAAACACAAAATAATTCAAATTTTTTACCAAAATCAGACGTAAAAGGGTAGAAGGTCGGGAAACTTTCTGCTATACTGAAACAGAACGCAAAAACCGGGGGACGTTTTGTGCACCCTGTCGGAGAGAAAGAGAGGAATCTGCCATGCCGTCAACTTATGCGCACCGCCGCTTCGGTGCCAATGTGCTGGAACATCTGCCGGATGAACTGCGTGCTCAGCTGGAACAGAACCGTGAGCTTTACGATATCGGCCTGCATGGGCCGGACCTGCTGTTTTATTACCATGCTGCCAAGTCCAACCCGGTGGGTGCATTGGGCAACGCCATGCACGAGGAGCCGGGGCGGGTCTTTTTTGACCGGGCGCGCAGGGTGGTGCACTGCGAGGCAGACCGGGATGCTGCGCTGGCATATGCGCTGGGCTTTGTATGCCACTTTGCGCTGGACAGCACCTGCCACCCGTATGTGGAGCAGTTCACCCGGGAAAGCGGCGTGACCCACTGCGAGATCGAGACCGAGTTTGACAACATGCTCATGCGCCGCGACGGGCTGGACCCGCTGAAGTTTTTCACAGCCAGCCATATCCACCCGTCGGAACAGAATGCAAAGGCAATCGCGCCCTTTTACGAGGGCATCTCGGAGCAGGTGGCACTGGAAGCGCTCAAGGGCATGATCTCAGTGCACAGGCTGCTGCAGGCATCCAATCCTGTCAAGCGCTGGGTGGTGCTGACAGGCATGAAGGTGGTGGGCAAATACGACATGCTGCACGGCCTTGTGGCAGATCCGCAGCCGAACCCGAAGTGCGTGGAGAGCGGCAAGCGGCTGGAAGAACTGTATGCGCAGGCGCTTCCGCTGGCAGAAACGCTGATCCTGGAATTTGTGGCAAAGCTGGACACCAAGGAACCACTGGATAAGGCCTACGATCATACCTTTGGGGAATTTTAAGTGGGCCGATAGGGTGAGATGCAGGCAGTATTTACGACCTTTCCCGTGAAAAAGCCGATCTGGAAAATCCGCGGATTTTCCAGATCGGTATATCAAAATAAAATTTCCGCTGAAGATAGCCAAAGCGAATGCGGCGGCCATTTTAAATGGTGAAATCCAAAAAGAGGGGGCACCGCCCGGCGGTGCGAGAGGAAACAAGATGAAACATGAAAAATTCAAGATGACACCGCTGGAACGCGCGTGGATCCTGTACGATGTGGGCAACTCGGCCTTTGTGCTGATGATCGCCACACTGGTGCCCATTTTCTTTAATGCGCTGGCCGAGGCCGGGGGATTGAGTTCGGTGAACTATCTGGCCTACTGGGGCTATGCAAGCTCGGTGGTCACGGTGATCACGGCAGTGCTGGGACCGATTTTGGGCACGCTGGCCGATACCAGAGGCTTTAAAAAGCCCATCTTCATGCTCTGCCTGTTCGTGGGCGTGGCAGGCTGCTGTGCCATGGGCCTTGCCACTACTTGGCTGCCGTTCCTGATCATCTTCATCCTTGCAAAGATCGGCTTTTCGGGCAGTCTGGTGTTCTACGATTCCATGCTGGGCGATGTGACCACCCCGGAACGCATGGATGTTGTGTCTTCGCAGGGCTATGCATGGGGCTACATTGGCAGCTGCGTGCCCTTTGTGGTGTGTCTGGCACTGGTGCTGGGCAGCGGGGCTATCGGTCTGAGCCAGATGACCGCCCTTTCCGTGGCGCTGCTCATCACCGCTGTGTGGTGGCTGGGCACCACCTTGCCGCTGCTGCGGAACTATAAGCAGATCAACTATGTGGAGGTAGAGCAGCACGCCATCCGGCAGAGCTTTGTGCGCATCGGCCACACCCTCAAGCATCTGCGCGAGGATAAGCAGGTGTTCTGGTTCCTGCTGGCCTTCTTCTGCTACATCGACGGCGTGTATACCATCATCGATATGGCCACCGCCTACGGCACGGCACTGGGGCTGGAGACCACCGGCCTTTTGCTGGCCCTGCTGGTAACGCAGATCGTGGCCTTCCCTTCGGCGCTGATCTTTGGACGGCTGAGTGCAAAATACCCGTCCAGCCAGCTTATCCCGGTCTGCATCGCGGCCTACACCGGCATTGCGGTGTTCGCCTTCTTCCTGACCAGCCAGTGGCAGTTCTGGGTACTGGCCGTGCTGGTGGGCATGTTCCAGGGCGGCGTGCAGGCACTGAGCCGCAGCCACTTTGCCAAGATCATCCCGGCTGAAAAATCCGGCGAATACTTTGGCCTGTTCGACATCTGCGGCAAGGGTGCGTCCTTCCTTGGCACCATGATCGTGAGCGTGGGCAGCCAGCTGACCGGCAGCGCCAATGTGGGCATTGGGATGCTGGCGCTGCTGTTTGCAGTGGGCTTTGTGCTGTTCCGGGTGTCCTGCCGGACTGAGGGCGCAAAACAGGTGTAAAAAATACGATTTAAAATTGCCGATGCTTTCGCTTTGGCAATATCAGAGGAAATATTATTTTATAATTTTGCAAACAAGCCAGCCCTGCGGGGCCGGCTTGTTTCCTTTTTCACGGGAAGCGAATGGTTAAAAACGCCCTTCTGGTTATAATTAACAAACCGGTAATTGTCTTTTTGAGCGGCGAATGATACAATAGTGTCAAACGATTTCAAAACCACAAAGGAGAAAACGAAATGGAACGATTTCCCGGTTATACCCTCGTGCGTACCGAGGACTGCCCTGAACAGCACGGAACCCTGACCGTGCTTACCCACGATGTGAGCGGTGCCACGGTGCTGCTGGTGGAAAATGAGGATACCAACAAGGCGTTTGGCATCGGCTTTGGCACCTTCCCGTCCGATGACACCGGCGTGTTCCACATTCTGGAGCACTCGGTGCTGGCAGGCAGCGAAAAATACCCGGCGACCTCGCCGTTCTTGCAGCTGCTCAAAAGCAGTATGGCATCTTTCCTGAATGCGATGACCTTCCCGGATAAGACGGTCTACCCGTTCGCTACGCCCAATGAGACCGACTTCAAAAACCTGATGGATGTCTACCTGAACGCGGTGTTCTGCCCGCTGGCCATGGTGGACAGGAGCGTGTTTGAGCAGGAGGGCTGGCACCGCAGTGCCGACGGCACCGTGAGCGGAGTGGTGTACAACGAGATGCAGGGCGCTCTGGCTGCACCGGATGCTCAGTTGGAAAATGCACTGGAACGGGCCATGTTCCCGGATACGGCCTACGGCTTTGTTTCCGGCGGCGACCCGGCCAGCATCCCGGCGCTGACCTATGAAAAGTATAAGCGGGTATATCACCGCCACTACAGCGCCGACAACTGCTGCATTACCCTCTATGGCAAAATGGATATGGCTGAAAAGCTGGAACTGCTGGACGGGGATTATCTTTCAAAAATGCCCAAGGGCACCAGCCGTCCGCAGCTGACCGTGCAGCACGAGCAGGCGGGTGCCTGTGTGGAACTGCCCTACTATACCGAAAACCCGGAGCCGGACGAGGTGCAGTGTGCTCTGGCATGGTACACCGGTGCCTTTGCAGACCGGGAGCGGCAGCTGGGCGTGCAGATCCTGCTGGATGCCCTGCTTGGCACCAATAACTCCCCGCTGAAGGCGGCGCTGCTGGCCGAAAAGCTGGGCGCAGATATTGACATTGGCTTTGATGACAGCACCCTGCAGCCGGTGCTGGAACTGGTGCTGCGCGGTGCCACCGAGGAGAGCGCCCACAAGTTTGCTGCCGCTGTGCGCAAGGCGGTGGACGGCATCCTGACCGAGGGCATCCCGCAGGAACTGCTGTTGGCTTCGCTGAACGCAGCAGAGTTTGCATCGCTGGAGCGCCCGGGCACCCTGCCAGACGGCGTGCTGGATGCTATCAATGCTTCCACCGGTTGGCTGCACACCGGCGACCCCACTCTGCTGCTGCACACGGACAGGCTGTTTGCTTCCCTGCGGGAAAAGATGGCCGATGGCTGGTTCAATGAGCTGCTGCGTGAGCTGTTTGCACCGGCTCCGGTGCAGGTGGTGCAGGTGCCCACCCTGCCTGAAAAAGAGGAGGGCGAATCCATCCGCACCGACGGCAAGCTTGTGCTGGAGCACCCGCTGACCGTTGCCGACCTTGGCGACGGAGCAAGGACGGCCCCAGGCGAGCGGGAACTTCTGGCCGGTGCGCAGCTGGTGCATCACCCTTCGGCAGGCAGCCTGTACCTGAACTTCTACTATGACCTCGGTAATGTGAAGCCTGAGGACATGCCGTATCTGGACCTGCTGACCGATGTGCTGGACGAGCTGGACAGCACCGAACACACCGCTCAGCAGCTGAACACTCTGCGCAGCACATGGCTGGGCGACAGCCGCACCCAGCTGGACATCTGGACTGGGCGGCAGGAGGGTGCACCCTGCCACGCCAAGCTGAGCCTGTGCCTGAGCCTGCTGGAACGCAGTCTGGAAAAGGCTGTGGAGCTGGGCGGCGAATGGCTGTATGATACCATCCTCACCGGCCCGGCGGCAGAAGCTGCTTTTGCACGGGTGCTGAGCCAGCAGAAGTTGAACATGGAACAGCAGTTCATCCAGCAGGGCAATGTATACGCAGCCACCCGCGCCAGTGCCCACTACACGGTGGACGGTGCGGTGAGTGAACGCTGCAGCGGCGTGAGCTATTACAAGTTCCTGTGCGGCGTGCAGGAGCGCGGCAATTGGGCAGCACTGGGTGAAAAGCTGGATGCCCTGCGCACAGAGGTGCTGCAGCACGCGGAGCTGACGGTCAGCCTGTACGGCAGCGAGGATGCCCTTGCAAGGCTGCGCACTCTGCTGCCGGACAGTCGCTTTGCTGCCGAGGGCCGTGCTGCGGCAAAGCCCTATGTGGAACCGCTGACACCGCCGGTGAACGAAGCATTTATCATTGACGGAAGTGTGAACTACGATGTACAGGTATGGCCCATGGAGCGCCGCAGCGACCGCAAGGCGCTGGCCCGCGTGATGAGCTACGAATACCTGTGGCACAACATCCGCGAGGTGGGCGGCGCTTACGGCACCGGAATGCTCTCCTCGGACGGCGTGGAATACCTGTACACCTACCGCGACCCCCATGTAAAGGAAAGCTACGACACCTTTGCAAAAGGCCCGGCAGAGCTGGCAGCACGGGAGTACACCGAAAAAGACCTGAACGATTTTATTGTGGGTACTGTGGCCAAGCTGGACACCCCCCGCAAGCCGCGTGCTGAGGCCCGCGAGACGGACCGCCGGTATTTCTGCGGCATCACTGATGAAATGATGGCGGCAGACCGCAAGGCCCTGTGTGCGGTGGATGCCGCACTGCTGAAGGAGCAGGCCGCAGAGCTGGGTGCCGCCATGGCAAACGGCGTGCGGGTGGTGTTTGGCAGCAAGGATGCTGTGGAAGCCGCAAAAGAAATGTTTGATACGGTAGAGACCCTGTAAGCAAAGAGCCTTCCATCCCGCCCGGGACATGCACTGACAGGATAAAAGTGCCTGATGATATGAAAAATGTCATCTGGCACTTTTACTTTTTGTAAAGAAACGGAAAAATTTTAAAAGCAGGGTTGACGCGGCAAAAAAGCGGTGGTAAAGTAATGGGCGGAAAAGGCAAAAAGCGTCTTTTACAACAGGAAAGCGAGGTGGTTGTCATGGAACCTGCTGGCAGTAGCAGCAGTCTTTCTCCCCGATTATTTTATATGATGGCAGCCGCCGTTTCTGCTTTGCGCAGACCCTGCTGTGTGTGAATGCACACGGTGCGTGTTTGCGTTCCCTGAAAAGAAGAAACGAGAGCTGCCACTGAAAAGGAGGCAGCTTTTTTATGTCTGAAATCTCGATCGATACCCTCAAGACCATGCTGGCAAATCTGGACGATGCCAAGAAATACCAGAGCCTGCGGGATGTGATGGAAACTCTGCCCGCGCCCGACCTTGCGGCGGTGTTTGAGGATCTGCCCGCAGAAAAGCTCCCGGTGCTGTTCCGTCTGTGCCCGAAGGATCTGGCCGCAGATGTGTTCACCGAACTGACCCCTGAGACCCAGCAGAAGCTGATCGACGGCCTGACCGATACCGAGCTGAAGGCTGTGGTGGACGAACTGTTCGTGGACGATGCCACCGACCTTGTGGAGGAAATGCCTGCCAACGTGGTCAAGCGCATTCTGGGTCAGGCCGACCCCGCCACCCGCCGCATGATCAATGAGCTGCTCAAGTACCCGGAGGACTCAGCCGGCGGCGTGATGACCACCGAGCTGATGGAGCTGCGGCCGGACATGACCGTGGCACAGGCCATGGAGGCCATCCGCAGGAATGGCTTTGACAAGGAGACCATCAACAACTGCTATGTGACCGATGACAGCCGCAGGCTGATCGGCGTGGTGTCCCTGCGGGCGCTGGTGCTGGCAAAGAACACAGAAGAGCCTATCAAGGACCTGATGGATTCCAATGTGGTCAGCGTGAGCACCACCACCGATCAGGAGGATGTTTCCAACCTGTTCGAGAAATACGGCTTTCTGGCCATCCCGGTGGTGGACGCGGAAAACCGGCTGGTGGGCATCGTGACCATTGATGATGCTATCAGCATCCTGCAGGACGAGGCCAGCGAAGATATTGCAAAGATGAACGCAATCGGCCCCTCCGACAAGCCCTACTTCAAGCAGAGCATGTGGGACCTGTACAAGAGCCGCGCACCGTGGCTGCTGTTTTTAATGATCAGCGCCACCTTCTCCAGCATGGTCATCCGCGGATACGAGGATGCACTGGCCGCTGTGACCGTGCTGACCGCCTACATCCCCATGCTGACCGATGCAGGCGGCAACGCGGGCAGCCAGAGCACCTCCACCATCATCCGCGGCATGGCAGTGGGCGACATCCAGCCCCACGATCTGCCCCGCATCCTCTGGCGCGAGAGCCGCGTAGCCCTGATGTGCGGCGGCACGCTGGCCGTGTGCAACTTTGTAAAGCTGCTGGTGTTTGACCGCATTGCGGCTCCGGTGGCACTGGTGGTGTGCCTGACTTTGATCTGCACCGTTCTGCTCTCGCAGCTGATCGGCGGCATTCTGCCCGTGGCAGCAGAAAAGCTGCATGTGGATCCGGCCGTGATGGCTTCACCCCTGATCACCACCATTGTGGATACCACCACGCTGCTGATCTACTTCAACATTGCAAAGATGCTGCTGCATCTGTAAAAGATACTCGGATCGGGATGCCCGGAGGCTCAGGAAAGCTTCCGGGCATTTTCTTTGCAAAAAGGCGGGCGGCAGGAACCGGGAATGGCAGGCGATTTGCAGAAAATTGCAGAAATGAGGCGAAAAAATGCGGAAGAACAGGGATAAACTATTCCTGAAAATATTTTTCAAGATATACAAGAAATGAAAAATCTGCAAAAACCGGACGATGCAACATTTTGTAATCTTTTTGAGAGAAAAATGACATAATTTTTTTGCTTTTGTAGGGAGGTTGCAAATGTATGAAAAATTGTGATGCTTCGCGAAAAGAAATCATCGACTTCATAAACCATTTGTTGAAATAGCACAAAAGAACTCCTTCAATCTTGTGAACTTGTTCTCTTGAACAGTGGGGTGCTGCAAGGGTATAATACGAACAGGAATTACAGGTGCATGCAAGATTGCTCCTGTGAAAATGCTGAGATACGAATTGAAGGAGAACATTATTATGAAAATGATTTCGCGTCGTGACTTCCTGAAGGCATCTGCTGTTGTTGGTGCAACTGCTGCTATGACCGCCTGCGGCGGCTCTTCCTCCACCAGCACCGCTGCTTCCAGCGTTGCTTCTTCCACCGCTGCTTCTGCTGCTGCTACCAACGGCTCTGCCAACATCGGCGTTTGCATCTATCAGTTTGCTGATAACTTCATGACCCTGTACCGCTCCGATCTGGAAGAGTACCTGAAGGACATGGGCTACTCCGTCACCATCATGGACGGCAAGAACGACCAGAACACCCAGACCGAGCAGATCAACACCTTCCTGCAGCAGGGCGTGGACGTGCTGGTCATCAACCCCGTGCAGACCACTTCCGCACAGACCATCGTTGATACCGTCAAGCCCTCTGAGACTCCTATCGTCTTCATCAACCGTGAGCCCGACAAGAGCGTTCTGGATTCTTACGCAGACAAGTGCTGCTACGTTGGTGCTGACGCACGTCAGTCCGGTACTTATCAGGGCGAGCTGATCCTGGAGACCGAGACTCAGGGCGATATCAACGGCGACGGCAAGATCACCTACATTATGTGCAAGGGCGACCCCGAGAACATCGATGCTCAGTACCGCACCGAGTACTCCATCAAGGCCCTGACCGATGCCGGCAAGGAAGTTGAGTGCCTGTACGAGTATCTGGACAACTGGGATCAGACCACCGCTCAGCAGGACGTTGCAAACGCTCTGTCTCAGTACGGCGACAAGATCGAAGTTGTCTTCTGCAACAACGACGCAATGGCACTGGGCGCTCTGCAGTCCATCCAGCAGGCTAACCGCACCGTCGGCAAGGACATCTATCTGGTTGGTGTCGATGCACTGGCTGAGGCTGTTCAGGACGTTCTGGATGGCAACATGACCGGTACCGTGCTGAACGACGACGTGGGTCAGGCTACCGCAGCTGCTGAGGCTACCAAGCTGTACGTTGAAGGCTCCAAGGTCGAGCAGTACTACTGGGTCGACTATGTGAAGGTGACCAAGGACAACGCTTCCGAGTACGTGAAGTAAGACCAAAGTTTTCCTGAAACAATGCAAGGTGCGCAGTGGACCTTGACGGCTTGAACAAAGCTATAAAGCGCGTGCGTGCGAGAAATATTCTCCGCGCACGCGCCTTGTTTTGAAAAAAGGTTTTTCTGCGGCCTTATAACAAACGACAAGGAGGCTCTACGGAATGTCAGAATACCGTCTGGTAATGAAAGGCGTGGTCAAGACCTTCCCCGGCGTCAAAGCGCTGGATCACGCCCAGTTGGAGCTTCGCCCCGGTAAGGTCATGGCGCTGATGGGTGAAAACGGCGCCGGTAAGTCCACACTGATGAAATGCATGTTCGGCATTTACAAGATGGACGAGGGCGAAATTGAATACGAGGGCGAAAAAGTTACCATCACCACCCCTCTGGATGCACTGAACCGCGGCATTGCAATGGTGCATCAGGAACTGCAGCCGATTCCGGCACGCACCGTGGCCGAGAACATCTGGCTGGGCCGCTACCCCACCAAAAAGTACGGCCCCATCACGGTGGTGGATCACGCCAAAATGTACAAGGATACGGAGGAGCTGCTGAAAAAGCTGAAGCTGGAGATCAATCCCCATGCAAAGCTTGGCTCTCTGAGCATCGCACAGATGCAGATGGTGGAAATTGCAAAGGCTGTTTCCGCAAACTGCAAGGTGCTGATCCTGGACGAACCCACTTCCTCGCTGACCGCAAACGAAGTGGAATCTCTGTTCCGCATCATGCGCGAGCTGAAGGCTCTGGGCGTGGCACTGGTCTATATCAGCCACAAGATGGACGAGATCAAGGTGATCGCGGACGAAGTCACCATCATGCGCGATGGCCAGTACATCGGTAAGTGGGACGTTGCCAACATGACCAAGGAAGAGATCATTGCAAAGATGGTCGGCCGTGAGCTGTCGAACCTGTATCCCCCGCTGGAGAACCATCCCTCGGACGAGGTCATGATGAAGGTGGAGGACTTCACCTCCATCCATCCGCGTTCCTTCCGCCACTGCAGCTTCGAGATCAAAAAAGGCGAGATCCTGGGCGTGGCCGGTCTGGTGGGCGCACAGCGCACCGAGCTGATGGAAGGCATCTTCGGCCTGCGTGCCCATACCTCTGGTAAGGTGTGGATCAAGGGCGAAGAGGTCAACATCAAGCAACCCCGCGATGCCATCCAGAAGAGCGTTGCTCTGCTGACCGAGGACCGCCGTGCTACCGGCATTCTGGGCGTGCTGAGCGTTGCCGATAACATCTCCATTGCATCACTGGATGCCCTGCGCAAGGGCCCCATCATGCTGGACAACAAAAAGATCCTCGATCTGGTGGCTACCAACAAGGAAAAGATGGCCATCAAGGTACCCAGCCCCAAGACTCAGATCAAGAGCCTTTCCGGCGGCAACCAGCAGAAGGTGCTGATCGCCCGCTGGCTTGCCAACAACCCCGATGTGCTCATTCTGGACGAGCCTACCCGCGGCATCGACGTCGGTGCAAAGTATGAAATTTACTGCATCATCGCCGATCTGGCCAAGCAGGGCAAGAGCATTATCATGATCTCCTCCGAAATGAGCGAGATCATCGGTATGTCCAACCGTGTCATGGTCATGTGCGACGGCCGCATCACCGGCTTTATCGACGGCAAGGACGCTACGCAGGAAAACATCATGGCACTGGCTACCCAGTTCGAGACCGCACCTGACGCAGCTGCGGCAAATCAGTAATTAAGGAGGCTGTCTATCGTGGAAGCTACCAAAAAATTGAATGGCAAGGCTGTGGGCAAGTGGCTCAGCAACAACGCCATTATTATGATGATGCTGGCCATCACTCTGATCGTTGGCATCATGCACCCCAACTTCTTCTCCGGCACCAACATGATCAACCTGTTCAAGAACGTGTCCATCCGCTACATCATCGCGCTGGGCATTTCCGGCTGCCTGATCACCACCGGTAACGACCTGTCGGCCGGTCGTCTGGCTGGTTTTGCCGCCTGCCTTGCCTGCATTTTTGCGCAGACCGAGGGCGCATCCGGTAAGTTCTACCCCAACATGCACACCCTGTCCACCCCCGTGGTGTTCATTCTGGTTATTGCCATCTGCGCCATCGTGGGTCTGTGCAACGGTCTGGTGGTCAGCTACCTGAAGGTGCAGCCCTTCATTGCTACCTTGGGTATGCAGCAGGTGGTCTACGGTATCTGCCTGGTGTACACCGGCGGTACCCCCATCGGCTCTTTGAACAAAAACTTCACCTCTCTGGCCTCCAACACCATCATCGGTGTGCCTGTGCTGATCTGGATCGCTCTGATCGTGGCCGGGTGCTTCTGGTTCCTGTACAACAAGACCCGTCACGGCAAGTACATGTACGCCATCGGCGGCAACGAAGCTGCTGCTGAGGTGGCCGGTGTCAACGTCAACGCCACCAAGATCCGCATCTACATCCTGGCTTCCTGCATGTTCGGTCTGGCAGGCTGCCTGCTGGCTGCAAAGTCCGGCGGCGCATCCGTCAACACCGCACAGGGCTATGAGCTGGACGCCATCGCAGCCTGCACCATCGGCGGTGTTTCCACCACCGGCGGCGTTGGTACTGTTCCCGGCGTTCTGGTCGGCGTTCTGGTTTTTGAGCTGATGAAGGTGGCTCTGCAGTTCATGAATGTCAACTCTTCTTACACCTACATCGTTCAGGGTCTTGTCATTATCGTGGCTGTGGCCATCGATATCCGCAAGTATCTGGCAAAGAAGTAAGAGCTTTTTCTGTGGGTCGTCTGCTTTTGGGCAGGCGGCCCGCTTTTTTTATCTGCATTTGTGTGGTATTATAATAAAAACACCATCAGGAGGTACGTTATGGCACAGGAAAAACAGACACCCGAAGAGCGCGAGGCTGAACTTGCCCGCCGGGAAGCTGCCCTTGCGGCCCGGGAAGCACAGCTGGCGCAGGAACAGGCGGAGCTGGCAGGCCGGAAGGCAGACTTTGAGGAAGGCAAAAAGAGCCTGCTCAACAACGGTGACAAGAATTTTGTGAACGCGAAAGAAAAAATGTACGACCATTTTCCGCTGACCGTGCACCAGATGGATATTATCATCGGAGTGCTGTTTGCACTGATCGCACTGTTCCTTGTGCTGGGCGTGACCCACACCAGCTTCTTCGGGCTGTTCGGAGGGTAAGAATATAGGTGATTGTATTTCATCTGCAATGTGCGTATAATTTATGATAAAAGTTCTGCCGCATTGCGGCGGCAGGAAGAGGAGTGGTGATCTTGAAAAAGAAATGGCTCGCGGCGGCACTGGCAGGCATTCTGCTGGCAGCTGCGGTTCTGAGCGGATGTGCAGCGACAGAAAAGGCCAAACGGCTGCGCTTCGGTGTGGCTGGCGAGGGCGGCATCTACCGGGAGTTCGGTGAGCGGTTCGCAGCATTGGAAAATGAGACGGACAACGGGCAGGTGGAGCTGAAGGCTACCGCCGGTTCCGCAGCGAACCTGCGTCTGCTGGCCGGCGAATACCTGCAGCTGGCCATTGCACAGGCAGACCTTGTGCAGGATGCCTATGACCAGACCGGCATCTTTGCCGACGAGGAGGAGGACCGCGGCTTTGGTGCCGTGGCGGCGCTGTACACCGAGACCTGTCAGGTGGTGGTGCGGGCGGATTCCGACATCCGGTCCATTGAGGACCTGCATGGCAGGACGGTGAGCATTGGCGCGGAAGAATCTGGTTCGGAGCAGAACGCGCGGCAGATCTTATCTGCCTATGGCCTGAACGACAAGATGGTGAGCATGGTAAACCTGAACTATGAGGATGCCGCTGCCCAGCTGAAGGCGGGCAGGGTGGATGCCATCTTTATGACGGTGGGCGCGCCCAGCCCGGTGCTGACCGCTCTGGCAGGCGAGTGCGGCATCCGGCTGCTGAACGTGGACGGTGCGGCAGCACAGCGCCTGCAGAGCGCTTACAGCGCCTACAGCGGCGTTACGCTGCCGGCAGGCACCTATCCCGGACAGACGGAAAAGGTGCAGACGGTGGGCGTGAAAGCCGTTCTGCTGGCCAGCAACGCGCTGTCTGCAAAGCAGGTGCAGCAGCTGACACAGCTTCTGTTCTCCAGCCGGGAAGGGCTGGAAGAGCAGCTGGGCATCCCGCTGGACCCGGAGGAAAACGCAGTAGAGGGCGTTGGCATCCCGTTCCATGCGGGCGCGGCCGCATACTATAAGGCGGCAGGAATTACGGTCGATGAAGTGGCTGGGAACTGAGGGAAAGTAGAGCAATGAAGATCGAATTGGATATGTATCAGACACTGGCCGTTGCTGTGCTGGTGCTGATGCTGGGCAAATTTTTGCGGGCAAGGGTGCAGGTGCTGGAACGTTTCTGCATTCCGGCTCCGGTCATTGGCGGCGTGCTGTTCGCCATTTTTAACTGTGTGTGCTATGTGACCGGCGCTGCCGAGTTTGCATTTGATGATATTCTAAAGGAAGTCTGCATGGTGATGTTTTTCACCTCGGTGGGCTTCCAGGCAAACCTCAAGGTGCTGAAAAGCGGCGGAAGAGCGATGATCGTGTTTCTGGGCGTAGTCATCGTGCTGATCGTCAGCCAGAACTTTGTAGCCGTGGGGCTGGCAAAGCTGCTGGGCGTGGATGCGCTGGTGGGCCTTTGCACCGGCTCCATCCCCATGGTGGGCGGTCACGGCACCGCCGGTGCCTTTGGCCCGGTGCTGGAGGACTTTGGCATTCAGGGGGCCACCACCCTGTGTACGGCAGCGGCCACCTATGGCCTGATCGCGGGCAGCATGATGGGCGGCCCCATCGGTAAGATGCTCATTGAGCGGCACAACCTGCTGGCCACGGTGGTACCGGAGGATGACAGCCTACTGGTGGAAGAAGAAATGAAGCACGAGCGCCACACCACCATGTACCCGGCGGCAAGCTTCCAGCTGATCGTCGCCATGGGCATCGGCACGGTGCTGTCCAGACTTCTGAGCCTGACGGGCATGACCTTCCCCATTTATATCGGTGCCATGATCGCGGCGGCCATCATCCGCAATGTGGGTGAGTATGGCGGCGGCTACACCGTGTATATGGGCGAGATCAATGACATTGGCGGCATCTGCCTTTCGCTGTTCCTGGGCATGGCCATGATCACCCTGAAGCTGTGGCAGCTGGCAGAGCTGGCCCTGCCGCTGATCGTGCTGCTGGCCGGGCAGACCCTGTTCATGATCCTGTATGTGGTGCTGGTGGTGTTCAACATCATGGGCCGCGATTACGACGCGGCGGTGATCGTATCCGGCACCTGCGGCTTTGGCATGGGCGCAACGCCCAACGCTATGGCCAACATGCAGGCCATCTGCGATAAATATTCGCCCTCGGTCAAGGCGTATCTGCTGATCCCGCTGGTGGGCAGTCTGTTTGCGGACTTTCTGAACAGTCTGGTCATTACGGTGTTCATCAATTTTATCTGAAGCTGATCTTTACAGTTCGGGCGGGCTTCCGCACCGGGAAAGGAGACGTGCAATGTCGCTTTATCACCATCTGAAAACGTGGCTCGGAAAAAAGCGGGAGCATCCCCATGAGGAAGAAACCGTGGCCGTGCCGGAGATCCATACCGGCAAGGTGGCACATCATATGGATGCGGACGGCACTCCGGCGGCTGATAAGCCGATCCACTATGATAACGTGGCTATCCCGGAAGTGCATATCCACCCGCGGCGCAAATAACCCTGATCGCTAAAAAAGAATAGTTCCACGCCGGACAGCCCGGAGCGAATGCACAGGCTGTTCCGGATCACAGGAAGCAGAAAAGCTCCCGTCCATCATCAGGACGGGAGCTTTTTTGCTTGCGGTAAGATCAGCGGCTTAGAGGAACACGTACTTGAGGATGAACAGCACGGTCAGCACATACATCAGGGGGCTGATCTTCTTTTCCTTGGCCTTGCCGGTGACCAGATTGATCAGGGTCCAGGAGATCACGCCGATGGCGATGCCCTCGGAAATGCTGTAAGCGGTGGGCATGGCCAGAATGGTCAGGAAGGCGGGGATGCCCTCGCTGGGGTCATTGAAGTCGATCTTGACGGCGGAACCCATCATGTAGAAGCCCACGATGATCAGGGCCGGAGCCGTTGCAAAGGACGGGATGGTGAGGAACAGCGGGCTGAAGATGGTTGCCAGCAGGAACAGGATGCCGGTGGTCATGGCGGTCAGACCGGTGCGGCCGCCCTCGGTAACGCCGGAAGCACTCTCGACGAAGGTGGTGGTGGTGGAAGTGCCCAGCACAGCGCCTGCGCAGGTGGCGATGGAGTCGGCCATCAGTGCGCCCTTGATGTGGGGCAGCTTGCCGTCCTCGTCCAGCATGTCGGCCTTGGAGGCAACACCGATCAGGGTGCCCAGAGTATCGAACAGGTCAACGAACAGGAAGGAGAACATGACGGCGAAGAAGTTCAGGATGCCAACGCCGGAGAAATCGGTCTTGAATACCTGACCGAAGGTCTTGCCCAGCGCGGAGAAGTCGAAGCTGACAAAAGCGGTGGGGATAACGGAGTACATGCCTGCATCGGCGTTGGGCACATAGATACCGGCGATCTCGCAGAAGATGCCCAGCACCCAGGTGATAAGAATGCCGTACAGGATACCGCCCTTGACCTTTTTAACCAGAAGAACGGCGGTGATAACCACGCCGATCAGGGCCAGAATGGCACCCACGCCTACGCTGGAGAAGGTGTCGCCCTTGAAGTGCTGGTAGGTGACAAGGGTGGAATCGCTGTTGACGATCAGCTTTGCGTTCTGCAGGCCAACGAAAGCAACGAACAGGCCGATGCCCACGCTGACGGCGCTCTTCAGGGTCATGGGGATGGCATTGAAGATGCCTTCACGGACATTGGTGAGGGACAGCACGATGAAGATGATGCCCTCTACAAAGACGGCCATCAGGGCCAACTGCCAGCTGTAGCCCATGGTGAGAACGACCGTGTAGGAGAAGTAGGCGTTCAGGCCCATGCCGGGTGCCAGTGCAAACGGATAGTTGGCAAGCAGAGCCATAAGCGCAGTGCCAACAAAGGATGCCAGCGCGGTGGCGATCAGAACGGCTTCCGAATCCATGCCGGAAGCAGAAAGGATGTTGGGATTGACCGCAAGGATGTAAGCCATGGTCATGAAGGTGGTGATACCTGCCATGATCTCGGTCTTGACATCGGTGTGGTTCTCCTTCAGATGAAAGATGTTTTCTAACATGAGGAACCTCCTGATTCAGATAAAACATCCCGTCCGTGCGTGGGACGAGAAAGAACAGAACCTATTGTAACATTTTACAAAAGCATTTGTCCACAGAATAAACACACTTTTTTCATTTTCTGTCCAAAAATCGCAAATGAGTATGACTTTGAAGGTTTTCTGCGGGTCTGCCACAAATTTTGATGGAGAAAAAACACTGCTTTTGAAAAGATACGAAACAGCGATAAATTACGAAGGATAAAAGTATACGAATCGGATTCTTAAATTTAAAATATACGCTATGGCCCTGTAAAAGTGCACACTGTTGGGAAAGCAGCACCAGTGGTATCCTTTTGCCATAGCCCAGCACACCAGGGCGGAAAGGAGCTGATACCCAACACCATGGGGCAGACAAAACAGGCCAGAGGGCTGGCCAGCCTGAGCCGAGCCACGGACACCCTGAGCACCCTGCTGGCACAGCAGGTGCGGGAACTGAATGCCCGGCAGAAGGCGGCAAAAAAGGAAGGCGCATCGGGAGCAGGCACCATGAAAGACCTCAAGGAGGCCACGGCGGTGCTCAAGGATCTGGCCGGTGTAGCCAAGACCCTGAACGATCAGGGGGCACAGGCAGAAGGAGCGGAGTGCGGCGTGGTGCTGCTGCCGACGGTGGAGGAAGAACCATGAGCATTGTACAAGCAAGAGTGCCGGTGGTCTGGCGGCCCCAGCCGCGGCAGGCCGAATTTATGAGCCGCCCGGAACCGGAAGCGCTGTACGGCGGTGCAGCAGGCGGCGGCAAGAGCGACGCGCTGGTGATCGAAGCGCTGCGGCAGGTGCACATTCCACACTACCGGGCGCTGATCCTGCGCAAGACCTACCCGCAGCTTTCCGATTTGGTGGACAAGAGCCAGGTGTACTACCACAGGGCGTTCCCGCAGGCACAGTACAACGCCACGGCCCATGTGTGGAACTTCCCCAGCGGGGCAAAAATTTACTTTGGCTCCATGCAGTACACCAAGGACCGTACCAATTATCAGGGCAAGGCCTTCGATTTTATCGGCTTTGACGAGCTGACCCACTTTGAATGGGAAGAGTACAGCTACATGATGAGCCGCAACCGTCCCACCGGCCCGGGCACGCGGGTGTACATGCGGGCCACCACCAATCCCGGCGGCATCGGCCACGGGTGGGTGAAGGCACGGTTCATCACGCCCGCACCGCCCGGTACGCCTATCACCGAAGAATACACGGTAAAGCTGCCGGACGGCACCGAACAGAAGCTGCAGCGGGCGCGGGTGTTCATCCCTTCCAGCATTTTTGATAACCCCGCCCTGCTGGCAAACGACCCCGGCTACCTTGCAAGCCTTGCCAGTATGCCGGAAGCAGAAAAGCAGGCGCTGCTCTACGGCAGTTGGGACAGCTTTTCCGGGCAGGTGTTTACCGAATGGCGCAACGACCCGGCCCGCTACGAAGACCAGCGCTGGACCCATGTGATCGCACCGTTCACCATCCCGAAGCACTGGCAGCTCTACCGCGGGTTCGACTTTGGCTTTTCCAAGCCGTTCTCGGTGGGGTGGTACGCAGCGGACGAGGAGGGGCGGCTGTACCGAATCAAGGAGCTGTACGGCTGCACCGGCAGGCCGAACGAGGGCCTGCGCATCGACCCGGTGGAACAGGCCCGGCGCATCCGGGAGGCAGAGCAGAACGACCCGCTTTTGCGCGGCAGGGTGATCCACGGCATTGCCGATCCGGCCATCTTTGATGAGAGCCGCGGCGAGAGCATTGCCGCTATGATGGAGCGCAGCCCGAACTTCCTGCGCTGGTCCCCTGGCGACAACACCCGGCTTGCGGGCAAGATGCAGTTCCACTACCGGCTGAATTTTGATGCGGACGGCAGGCCGATGTTTCAGGTGTTCAATACCTGCAAGCACTTTATCCGCACGATCCCGAACCTTGTGTACGATGAAAGCAACGTGGAGGACATCGACACCCGGCAGGAGGATCACATTTACGACGAGTGCCGCTATGTGCTGATGGAGAACCCTATCAGCCCGCCGGTGCGCTGTGCTGCGCCGCCCATGCCCGACGACCCGCTGAACCTGCACAAGCGGGCAAGATTTTACAGAATTTAAAGGAGAAACGCAATGGACGATTACGAGAACGAAGCTTTGCCCGTGGGTGAAGCACAGGTGGCCGAGGCCATGCAGACCTTGCAGCGGTACAAGGCGGGCAAGGCTGCGCTGGACAAGCGCATTGTGGATAACGAGCTGTGGTTCCGCATGGGCCACTGGAAGAACTACCAGAACCCCATGATGCCCGGCAAGGCCCAGCCTTCCAGCGGGTGGCTGTTCAACAGCATTGCCAACAAGCACGCCGATGCCATGGACAACTACCCGGAACCGAACGTGCTGCCCCGAGAGGCAGATGACGAGGACACCGCACGGGCACTTTCCAGCGTTTTGCCGGTGGTGCTGGAACAGGCCGACTACGAGCAGGTGTACAGCGACTGCTGGTGGCGCAAGCTCAAACAGGGCACCGGCGTGACCGGCATCTTCTGGGACCCTGCAATGCGCGGCGGCATTGGCGACATTGCGGTGCGCAGCGTGAACCTGCTGATGCTCTACTGGGAGCCGGGCGTGGCGGATATTCAGGCATCGCCGGACTTTTTCAGCCTGAGCCTTGAGGACACGGCCCGGCTGTGCGCGCAGTACCCGCAGCTGGCAGGACACACCGCCAGCGTGCTGGACGTGCCCCGGTACATCCACGATGAAGGGCAGGACACCAGCTCCAAGAGCGTGGTGGTGGACTGGTACTACAAGCGCCCGGATGAAACGGGGCGCATGGTGCTGCACTACTGCAAGTTCTGCAACGGCGTGGTGCTGTACGCCAGCCAGAACGACCCGGCGCTGGCAGAAAGCGGCCTGTACGACCACGGGCAGTACCCCTTTGTATTTGACCCGCTGTTCGTGGAGGAGGACAGCCCGGCGGGCTTTGGCTACATCGATGTGATGAAGGACTGCCAGACCGCCATTGACAAGATGAACCATGCCATGGACGAGAACGTGCTGCTGAGTGCAAAGCAGCGGTATGTGCTCAGCGACACGGCGGGTGTGAACGAGGAAGAGCTGGCCGATTTCAGCCGGGACATCGTGCATGTGGTGGGACGGCTCAACGACGACAGTTTCCGTCCGCTGCAGACGGCGGGCCTGCAGGGCAACAGCCTGAGTTACCGCCAGAGCCGCATTGAAGAGCTGAAGGAGATCAGCGGCAACCGGGACATGACGCAGGGCGGCACTGCCGGAGGTGTGACCGCAGCCAGCGCCATTGCGGCCTTGCAGGAGGCAGGCAGCAAACTCAGCCGCGATATGCTCAAGAGCGCCTACCGTGCTTTTGCAAAGCAGTGCTATCTCATCATCGAGCTGATGCGCCAGTTCTACGACGAGCAGCGGGTATTCCGCATCGTGGGCGAAAGCGGCGAGAGCCGGTTCGTGCCCTTCTCGGCGCAGGCGCTGCGGGCGGTGCCCGGCGGCAGCGTGGGCGGCGTGGAACTGGGCAGTCGGGAGCCGATCTTTGACATCGTGGTGAGCGCCGCCAAGAAGAGCACCTTCAGCCGTCTTTCCCAGAACGAGACGGCCAAGGAGTGCTATCAGCTGGGCTTTTTCAAGCCGGAAAATGCCGATGCCGCCCTTGCGGCACTGGAAATGATGGACTTTGAAGGCATTGAGAAGGTGCGTCAGCGGGTGCGGCAGAACGGTACCCTTGCCCAGCAGCTGGCTAGGATGCAGCAGCAGATGGCACAGATGGCGGCGGTGATCGCCCAGCAGGGCACCGGGCCTGACGAACCGGCCCGCAGTGCAGGCGGTGCGTCTGCGCAGAAGGACGTGCAGGCGGTAAAGCTGGCGGGCCTTGGCAATGCCCTGCCGGTGGCCGCCGCTGCACGTGCCATGGACATCCATTAAAAAGGAGGTGAATTTTATGATGAAAGTTTGTTACAGCGAGATGGATACCCCCGCCGGGCTGAGCTGCCGGCTGGAAGCTGCCGGTCATGCAGGCTATGCGCCTGCCGGGCAGGACATCGTTTGTGCAGGAGCCAGCACCGTGATGCAGGGCCTTGTGTACCTGCTGGCCGGGGAAGAGAATGCCCACAGCGAAGCCTTTGATGAGCCGGACGGCCCGCGTCTGGCAGTGAGCGTGGATGCGCCCTGCGAAGAATGGGTGCGCGGTGCCTTTGAGCTGGCCAAAGCCTGCTTTGTGCTGCTGGCCGAACGCTACCCGGAGAATGTCCGCTTTGCGGATGTGAGCCGCAGAGGAAAGGAGAGCATGATGGATCTGCAGCTGTTTGCAAGTGAAGGCGGCGATGCTGCGTCTGCTCCCCCTGCCCTGAGCGAAGCGCAGACCCGGCAGGCAGTGGCCTCCGGCACCATGAAGCCGGACGAAGCAAAAGCGCCCGCTGTGCCGCAGACTTCGGCAGAGAAAACCGTAGAGCTGCAGCCGGAAAAGCCCCGGCAGGAACTGCCCGTGCAGCGCCCGGAACTGCCGCCGCTGTCCAGCTTTGCCCGCAGCACACAGGCTGCTGTGCACAGCCTGCATGCCCGCTGGGCGGCAGAGGAAGCGGCCATGCGCCGCAGCCAGCCGGATTTTGATCTGCAGAACGAGCTGCGCAGCCCGGAGATGCGCCGCCTGATGCAGCTGCCCGGCATGAGGGTGCGGGATGCGTACCGTCTGGCCCACTACGACGAAAACCTGCGCACTGCAGCGCAGGCTGTGGAGCAGGGCGTGGTGGAACGCATTCAGCAGCGGGCCGCACGGCCCACCGAAAACGGCATCCGGCCCGGCGGCGCGGCTACCGTCCGCCCGGATGTAGCCAGCATGACCCGCGCCCAGCGAGAAGCACTGGAACGCCGTGTGCTCCACGGAGCACAGATCGAATTGTGACTATTTTACAAGAGAAAGGAATATGAGCATGAACAAGAATTTCAACATCCAGCTGTTTGCGGAAAACCTGAACACCACCGCTACCATGTCGAAAGAGATGAAAACCTTCTACGAGAAGCGTCTCATCGATCAGGCAGAGCCGCGTCTGGTGCACGACCAGTTTGCGGACTACTACCCTGTGCCCCAGAACGGCGGCAAGACCATTGAGTTCCGCAAGTACGACAGCCTGCCCAAGGCATCCACTCCGCTGACCGAGGGCGTGACCCCGAACGGTCAGGCACTGAATGTGACCACCATCACCAGCGATCTGCACCAGTACGGCGGCTGGACTCCGCTGACCGACGTGCTGCAGATGACCGCCATTGACAACAATGTGGTGCAGGCCACCCGTGTGCTGGCAAGTCAGGCAGGCCGCACCATGGACAGCATTACCCGCGATGTGCTGGCGGGCGGCACCAATGTGATCTATGCGCCCAAGCTGGCCGCAGACGGCACCGAGACTGCCGTTGCCAGCCGCAAGGCACTGGACAAGACCTGCACCCTGACCCCGAAGCTGTTCTTTCAGGCGGCGGCACAGTTGGGCGCGATGAACGCCGACCCCATCGGCGACAGCTACATTGCCATCATCCACCCCTACGCCGCCTACGACCTGAAGACCAGCAAGGAGTTCATTGAGGTGCACAAGTACGCCGACCCGGACACCATGTTCCGCGGCGAGATCGGCAAGCTGGGCAACATCCGCTTCATCGAGACCAGCGAGGCCAAGATCTGGAAGGATTCCACCTGCCCGGACGGTCTGGCTGTGTTCGGCACGCTGGTGCTGGGTGCCCATGCCTACGGCGTGACCGAGCTGGAAGGCGGCGGTCTGGAGCACATTGTCAAGCAGCTGGGCTACGGCGACGACCCGCTGAACCAGCGCGCTTCCGTGGGCTGGAAGGGCATGCGTGCGGCAGAGCGTCTGGTGGAGCAGTACATGGTGCGCATTGAGAGTGCATCCAGCTATTCTGCTACCGCTGCCGCAAACTGAGGAGGCGTGAGCCATGGCTGAAAAGAAAAATGTGCGCATCCGGCTGTTCAAGGATAACAGCCGCTACAAGGGCGATCTGTTCGTGAGCGTGAACGGTGTGAACTATAAGATCCGCCGCGGCGTGGAGGTGGAAGTGCCGCCCGAAGTGGCCGAGGTGCTGGAGCACAGCCAGATGCAGGATGAGCTGACCGCCGCCCGCATTGCGGCAGCAGAGAACGCCGCCCAGTAAACCCGAAACAGACAAAAAGCCCGGCTGGGGAGCCTGCCCGGCCGGGCCTTTATAAAAAAAGGAGAGTGAGCATATGACCGTAGGACAGGCGCTGGAACGCGCCGAAGAGCTGCGCCCGGGCAGCCGCATTGCGCTGGCCACCCGGCAGGCGTGGCTGAAGGAAGCAGACGCGATGCTGCGGGAACGCTTTTTTAAAAACAGCATCACAGATGCATACGACGATGTGGGCGCAGACCTTGCATGGGACGACAGCCTGCAGGACGACGATGTGCTGCTGGCACCGGCACCCTTTGATGCGCTGTATCCGCATTATCTGTGTGCCATGACCGATGCGGCCCTTGGTGAGACCGACCGCTACGTCGGGGAGCAGGCCCAGTACAACAGTCTGCTGGCAGATCTGGCGGCGTGGCTGCGGCGCAGCTACCCGACCCTGACGGGTGCCCAGTGGCGCTGGTAAGGAGGTGAGAGCATGGTTCTGGCAAACAGAGCGAAGCTGCAGAACAGCCGCAGTCTTGTGCGGGTATTCGGCGGGCTGAACGAGACCTATGCCTGCTCGGAAGCAGAGTACAGCGCGGGCGTGAATTTTTCTGCCCGGGATTTCCCGGCGCTGAGCACCCGCAAGCCGCGCCGCAAGCTGAGGGAGTTGACCGGGCTGAACGGCATGTATCACCTGAACGGGCTGCTGACCGTCTGCGGGAAGGATCTGATCTACACGCCGGATGCCGATGGCGCGGACCCGGTGACCTGCACCGAGGCAGTGACCGACGGCAAAAAGGCACTGGTGGGCATTGGTACAAAAATCCTGATCTTCCCGGACAAGGTAGCATTTGATACAGCGGACGGAAGTGTTTCGGCACTGGGAGCTGTATGGCAGGCAGAGGGACAGAGCGTGCAGTTTGCACCCTGCGATGCCGCGGGCAAGACCTACGAGGTGAGCGGTTACGGCAAGGAGGAACCGGAGAAGCCTGCAGACGGACAGCTCTTTTTGAAGGTGGAGGACGAGGAGCACCCATGGGCCAGCACCAGCACACTGGAAGAGTACAGCGCATCCTCCGGCAGCTGGACGGCAGTGCCGCTGGAATACTGCCGCATCACAGCGGCGGGCGCGCAGAGGCTATTTGCCCAGTGGGACACCGTGACCGTGCAGGGCACGGCAGCACGGCAGGCTGGCATGTGGACAAAGCTGGACGGGGATCTGGTAGTTTACGATGTGCTGGAAAACGGGCTGCGCGTGCGGGTAAGCCCGGAGGGAGATCATGTTTACGGCACGCTGGTGCAGAGCGCAGAGAGCGCCCAGTGGACCAGCCTGGACGGCAAGGAGACACGCAGCTTTGCGGTGAGCACGCCGGTGCGGATGGAACGCCGCGTGCCGGATCTGGACTACGTTACCGAGTGCGACAACCGGGTATGGGGCTGCAGCAGCAAGGAAAACGTGATCTATGCCTGCCGCTTAGGCGACCCCACCAACTGGTTTTCCTACCGGGGCATTGCGGCAGACAGCTACGCAGTGACGGTGGGCAGCGATGGTGCGTTTACCGGCGCGGCCACATGCATGGGCTATGCGCTGTTCTTTAAGGAGAACACACTGCACAAGCTCTATGGCTCCAAGCCTTCGGATTTTCAGCTCACCTCGCTGCGCTGCCGGGGCGTTGCCAAAAACGCGGCGCGCAGCCTGTGTGTGCTGAACGAGACGCTCTATTATCTTTCGCCGGACGGTGTGATGGCATGGGACGGCAGCATTCCAACAAAAGTGTCCGGCGCGTTGGATTCGGGCCGGCTGGCCAATGTGCAGAGCGCGGTGGGCAGTGCGCTGGATGGCCGCTATTACCTGCATGTGGCCCGCACGGCGGCAGGCGAAAATACGGCAAGGCTGCTGGTGTACGATACCGAGCGCGCGCTCTGGAGCGAAGAAAACGTGTGCTCCTACGAGATGACCAGCACCGGCGGACAGCTTTATCTGTGGGACGGGCAGGCACTGTGGGCCGCAGATCCCAGCCGCGAAGCGGACTGGCAGGCCACCGACGGTGTGGAGGAAAAGCTGAACTTTGAGCTGACCACTGGTGACATTGGGCTGGACGGGGCCGAGGACCGGTATCTTTCCCGACTGACGCTGCGGCTGGATGCCGAGTGCAGCAGTACGGTGGAGGTGGCCGCCAGCTATGACGGCGGCCCATGGGAGACGGTGGCAAGCCTGACGGCACAGGACAAGCGGCGCAGCTTTGATCTGCCGTTCGTGCCCCGGAGGCACGGCACCCTGCGGCTGCGCCTGAAGGGCAGGGGACAGATCACCCTGCGCAGCATTGCAAAAACAATGGCCGCTGCCAAGGGCGGCATTGCAGGCGGGGAGGTGTGACGAATGGCAAGCGTGATGGGCATTAACAAGATCGGCCTGCCCAAGCTCAGCGAGAACATGGACCCGGAGGATGCCCGCGCCCTGCGCAGCTACCTGTACCAGATGCAGGAACAGCTGCAGTATGTACTGAGCAATCTGGACGTTGAAAACATGTCCGACGAGATGCGCACGAAACTGCAGAATTTATAAGGAAAGGATCATATATGGCAAACAGAAAGAAAAAGGACGAAGCGCTTGCCGCTGTGCAGGCGCAGACGGAGGGCAGCGGCCAGCCTGCCGTGCAGAGCGGCTATTCGGCAGCGGGACTGGACAGCCGTTCGGAGGTGGAAAACGCGCTGGCAAATTCCAGCTACAAGCCCAGCCAGACCGTGACGGATGCTGCAGATGCGCTGAAGGAGTGGCAGGCAAACCGCCCGGGCGATTATCAGAGCAGCTATCAGGAGCGGATCGACCAGCTTTTGAACCAGCTGCTGCAGCGTGAGAGCTTCCAGTACAGCTACACCAAGGATCCGCTCTACCGCCAGTACGAGCAGAACTATTTGCAGAACGCCCACAACGCCAGCGCAGATGCTGCGGCGCAGGCTGCAGCCCTGACCGGCGGTTATGGCTCCAGCTATGCCACGAGCGCCGCCCAGCAGGCGTATCAGCAGCAGATCGGTGCGCTGAGCAGCGCCATCCCCACGCTGTACAGTCTGGCGCTGGATACGTATACCAGCGGCGGCAACGAGCTGGTGAGCCAGCTGGATCAGCTGAACAACAGCGAACAGGATGCCCAGCAGCAGTACAACAACAAGCTCTCGGACTACTACACCCAGCTGCAGCAGAAGGGCGAAGCATACAACAACGCCTATGCACAGGACTACGGGCAGTATCAGGATTATCTGAGCCAGCTGGGAACCCTGCACGATTATTACTCCGCGCAGGAACAGCAGCAGGCAGCACGCCGCCAGCAGGTGTTCAACAATGTGATGACCGTGCTGGGTGTGCTGGGCGATGCGGTGCAGATCGTTCTCAGCGGCACCACGGGCGTTGGCTCCATGCTGAGCGGCCTGCTGAATACCGGCTATAACATCTACTCCGGCAACCGTCAGTACGAGGCAGCCCGTGCGGACACTCAGTGGAACCAGCAGCTGCAGGAGCGTCAGTATCAGGACAGCCTGAACCAGCAGCGCTACGAGAACGAGACGAGCGAGCGGGAGTATCAGGACAAACTCAACCAGCAGAAATTCAACAACGATGTCACAAGCCAGAAGCTAAACATCGCACTGGGCGAGTGGAACCTGAAAAAGTACAATGCAGCGCAGAAAGCAAGCCGCGCTGGCAGCACGGCGGCAGGCAGTAAGACTGGCGGCCCTGGTACGGGCAGTACGTCCTCCGGTACGGCCAGCCGCAGCACGGGCACTGCCACCCGTCTGGGCAGTGACACCTCCCGGAATGTGACGGTGCCCTACATGGCCATGCTGATGCGCAGCCAGGGCAAGAGCGATACCAGCATCAGCACCGCACTGCGGCAGGATGGCTATTCCAGCGCAGAGATCGCACAGATCCTGCAGCAGATGAAGCGCTGACCGTGCGGATGGATATCAAACAATAAAAAGCATGTGCAGAGCACACAGGAGCCGTTCCGGCCAGAGGTGTTCTGCACATGCTTTTTTAGCAGAAAATAATGGCGTGCTGTTCGAGCCCCACTGGGATACCCCCCACCAAAAAAAATCCGCCGATGCAGAGCATCAGCACAGCATTTGTCTTGGTAGACATTCCTACTGATTGGGACCCGCAGGCTAACCAACAGCCCACTGGGCTGTTGGTTGCTCTGCCGCTGATGCGTCAGAGCCGCCTTGTTCGAACCCCACTGGGCACCCCACCAAATAAAAAAATCCGCCGATGCAAAGCATCAGCGGATTTTTTGGTGGGGTGCCCAGTGGGACTCGAACCCACGGTCTCCAGATCCACAATCTGGCGCGTTAACCGACTACGCTATGGGCACCACATAGATGCGCCCGAAGGGACTCGAACCCCCGGCCCACTGCTTAGAAGGCAGTTGCTCTATCCACCTGAGCTACGGGCGCACGTTGTAATCCCATGGGTTCCATTATGGCGGCAGCTGTGTGTCGGCACACGCTGCGAGAAGTATAATACCATACAGGCCCCATTCTGTCAAGCAAAAAATGCAAAAATCTTTTTTCTTTTTTCAAAGCCCGCAAAGCACTGCTTTACAGCAGCCACATGCCCGCAAAGCCCAAAGCAAAGCCAAGCGCGGCTCCGCCCACGACATCGCGGATATGGTGCACGCCGGTCAGCACACGGCCAACACAGATGAGCACCGTGATGCCCACCATCACCCAGCCCGCCTTCGGGTAGAAATACATCCATACCATGGCCAGCACGGAAGCGCTCAGTGCGTGGCGGGAGGGAAAGGAGTGTCCCCGAGTCTCCTTGTGCCGCAGCGGTTCAAAGCCGGGCTGTTCATAGGGACGCGGCAGGTTCAGCCTGTCCCGCAGGATGGTGCCGCCCCAGAAGGTAAGCCCCGGCACGAACACCGTCCGCGCAATGACGGCGGTGAGATCCAGCGCGGCTTGACGCTGACTGCCCAGCAGCCGAAACAGCCGGACGTTCAGCAGGCAGAGCAGCACCGGATAACATACAAAAGGGATGAGCGGCAGCCAGCGATCCAGTGCCACCACACAGCGCTTGGCTGTGGGGTGGGCATCCATCCAGCTGTGCAGGGCGTGATAATGTTCTGAGGTCAAAAAGATCCCTCCGCATCGGGCACCTGAAAAATTAAAAGCAGGTGTCCAGATAATTTTCCACATCAAAGGGTTCGGGGGTGGAATCCTTGCGCAGGTACAGCGGGTGGTGGGGGTGGCCCTTTTTGCTGCGCCGGCCAAAGGTGACCCACGGGATCTCCCGTTCCCGCGTCAGGGCCACCATCTCCCGCATCAGGCCGGGCAGATAGTCCCGCTTTTCGATCAGCGTGCCCCACGCTGCCCACATGGTGGGTTCGGTCTGGGCCAGAACTGCCCGGAGCCAGCGCAGATTTTCGTCGCACAGGGCACGGTCCGGCACACGGTCCATATCGTTTGGGTCGGTGGCGCGCTGGGGATACACGTTGAACATGATCCAGCTGTCAAAGCCGTTGGCGGCGGCAAGGCGCTCCACACTTTTCAAGGTGGGATCCAGCGCACCGGGCTGGGCGGTGCTGGGGTTGATGCCAATGCATACCAGCGGGTGGGTGCCAATGCGGCCCAGTATGTAACGGTAAGGCTGATATGTATGCGGCTCGTAATACCAGATGCCGCCGGGATATTCGTCGGCCTTGAGTACGGGGATCTGTTCGGTCTGCATGGAAAGAATGCTCCTATCATTGTTTGCTTTCTATTATCGTACCTGAAACTGCAGGATAAATCAACTCTTTTGTGCGGAAAATCCTCCCATAAAATCAAATTTCATGGTATACTAAAGAAGGACGCTGCGGCAGCTGGCTGCAGCGCATTGCAGCTGAGAAAAAGGAGCAACTATGCTGGAAGATTACAAGAACGCACTGAAGAGCGGCCAGCGTGCTTACCGTGCCTGTGTGGCGCGCGGCCAGTCGCCGTATCTTGCAGTGCTGGACGATATTCTGGTCAATGTGAACATCGTGGCGCAGGAGCCGCTGGGCCTTGTGGAGCTCCCGGCGGAAAGCATCGTCGGAACAAAGACCAGCGGCCGTCACACCGCCTTTGCACCGAACTTTATGCCCCTGCTGGAGCCGGACACCGAGTTTGCAGCCAAGTGGTCGAACCTCTGCGATGCGCATTTGGAAGAGGGCATCCATACGCCCATCATCGCCTATGAGTTCCTGAACAAATTCTATGTGCAGGAAGGCAACAAGCGGGTATCGGTGCTCAAGTATTTTGATGCGGTCAGGATCGCGGGCACGGTTACGCGGCTCATCCCGGAACGGAACGACAGTCTGGAAAACCGTATCTACTACGAATTTCTGGATTTTTACAAGCTCTCCAAGGTCAACGATGTGCATTTCTCCCGTCTGGGAGGTTACGCAAAATTGCAGACGCTGGTGTGCAAGGCAAGCGGTGAAAGCTGGACGGATGATGACCGGCTGAGCTTTTCCGCCTTCTATACCATGTTCCGCCAGCAGTTTCTGGCTCTGGGCGGCGGCGGACTGAATCTGACTGCCGGCGATGCCATGCTGGTGTATCTGTCGGTCTACCGTTACGCGGATGCCTGCGAGAGCACGCCCAGCCAGATGAAGCAGAATCTGGAAAAGCTGTGGGATGAGGTGAAGGTGCTCACCGAGCCGCAGGCCGTGGCCCTTTCGCTGGAGCCGAAGCAGGGCCCCGGCGAACCGCTGCTGGCAAAGCTGAACATCTTTACAAAGCCCAGTGAGCTGAAGGTGGTGTTCCTGCACGAGCACAACGCCGAAAACAGCGCATGGGTACGCGCCCACGACAAGGGCATCGAAGCACTGCAGCAGGCGTTCCCGGACCGGGTATTCATCACCCGCAAAGAGAACATCGAGCCTGAGGTGGACGCGGAGCAGGTGCTGGAGGATGTGGCTCACGACAATGCCGACGTGGTGTTCACCTCAAGTGCCCGGATGCATACCGCCTGCCTGAAGGTGGCGGCCCAGCACCCCAAGACCCGCATCCTGAACTGCTCGCTCAACGCACCGCACCCGCTGGTGCGCACCTACTATCCCCGCACGTATGAAGTGACCTATCTGCTGGGCATTCTGGCCGGTGTACTGACCAAGACCGACCGCGTAGGCTATGTGGCGGCAAACCCGGTGTACGGCATCCCGGCGGCAGTAAACGCCTATGCGCAGGGCCTGAAGACCGTGCGCCCGGACGCAAAGGTGGTGCTGCGCTGGGCCTGCCTGCCGGACCCGGCACACCCGCTGGATTTCTCTGACCGGCCGGATGTGGAGATCTTCTATGCCCGCGATAACCGCGAGCCGGAAGGCACCCACCGGGACTACGGTCTGTGCCGCCGCCAGCCGGACGGCACCCTGCAGCCGCTGGGCCTGCCGGTGTGGCGGTGGGATACCTTTTATACCGAGATCATCCGCTCCATTTTTGACGGCGCGTGGGACAACGATGCAGCGGGAGCCAGAGCCGTGAATTACTGGTGGGGGATGCGCAGCGGCGCAGAGGAGATCGATTACAGCAAAGACCTGCCCGCAGGCACTTTACAGCTGCTGGACCTGATGGAAAAGATGCTGAGCGAGAACGACCTGCGCATCTTCCCGGAAGACCTGTACGCGCAGGGGCATGTGCTGCACTCGCCGGAGGCCGTGGTCTACAGTCCCAAGGAATTGATGGAGATGGACTGGCTGGACGAATGCGTGGAAGGTGCGCTGCCGCACTACGATGAATTGGATGTAAAAACGCATACGCTTATGGCGATCAACGGCCTCAATACCCTGAAAGGGTTTGTGAAATAAGCGGCCCTCAGGCCGAGAGAGAACGGAGCAAACCGATGTGAAAATTCTTGCAATTTCGGATGTGCCCTCTAAAGCACTGTGGGACTACGATACCCGCGAACATCTGGAAGGCATCGACCTGATCCTTTCCTGCGGGGATCTGCCGCAGAAGTATCTGGAATATCTTACGAACTTTACGGCTGCGCCCATCTTGTATGTCCACGGCAACCACGACGGCAGTTACAGGGAAAATGAACCTGGCGGGTGCATTTGTGTGGACGACAGCGTGTATGTGTGGAAGGGCCTGCGCATTATGGGACTGGGCGGCAGCATCCGCTACAATAATCGGGAGGACAGCTTCCAGTATACGGAAAGGGAAATGCGCCGCCGTGTGCGCAAACTTTGGCGCAAGGCCCATCATGTGGGCGGCATCGACCTGCTGCTCACCCACTCCCCGGCGGCTGGCCTGAACGACAGCACGGATCATGCTCACAAGGGCTTTGCATGCTTCAATGATCTGATGGATGAATACGAGCCGCAGTGGTTCGTGCACGGCCATGTGCATCTGAACTATGATGCAAAGCTGCCGCGCGTGTGCACCCGCGGCAAGACCACCGTGATCAACGCTACCGAGCGCTATGTGTTCGAGATCCCGGACCCGGACCCCGTGATCCAGCATCATCCGATCTGGAAAAGATGGTTTGATGTAAAATGAAAAGCTGCCCTGCATTTTTGGATGCAGGGCAGCTTTTTTTACGGTTTAAAATGGAGCCTTGTGTGGGAACGGACAACCTGCCGCGAAACAGGTGCGGAGTGCTTTGCAGCAGGAGAAAAGAATACAGGAAAAGTTACAGCTCCAGCTTGCCGGAGACTTTGTTGATCACGTAATAGGCAGCGTCTTCCTCGGGCTTGACGTATACCTTACAGGACTGCACGCCAACCTTGTGGGTAGCGCGGTAATCGGCCTTGGCACGGTCGATGATATCGGTCACGTTATACTGCTTGCCACTGAACTCCACATACAGCTCCGGTGCAAGCGGAGGACGGCCGCGGCGTGCAGGGGCCTTGGCAGATTTACGGGTCTTAGACTCCTTGGCCTCAGCGGCAGGAGCTTCCACAGCAGGAGCAGCCGCTGCGGTCTTTTTCTTTTCGGGCATAGATGAACCCCTCCTTGATCGTATTTGGATGCTGCACAGGGGGCTGCACAGCATTGGCTCCATGAAATATATTACTTATATAATAAGTTTTTAGAAATGGTTTGTAAAGTCTTTTTTGCAAAAAACTTTCGGAAAAAGGCAGGAAATCAGGTGTGAAACTCACTGGAATGCATTTTGATGCAGCAGTATTACGGAACTGCCACAAAAACACGCAAAAAAGGCGGACCTTTCTGGTTTGTGCCGGGAACGCTCCCACTACAAACCCGGAGGGTAAAAGCGGCGGCTTTCCGGCCCGGATTTACACCCGGCAAAGCTCCTCGGCGTGTTGCACAACAGGGGTAAGAAGCTCCTCGTCCCAGTCCTCGGCAAGGGTGAACAGCAGCTGATAAACGGCGGCCTGCGCCTGACCCTGCGGGCGCTTTTGGGCCAGCGCAAACGCGGCAGAAAGCATTTGCAGCTTGAGGGTGCGGATACTCTCAGGCGCAGCCCACAGGCGGACAAAATCGTAATCGTTCGTGTTGCCGCAGGGCATGGCACAGGTGGCGCAGCCCGGGGCAACGCGGTGCTTTTCAGTCTGGACGATGGCAAGCATCCGCTGCAGCCTTTCCTCCGGTGCATCCGGCTGCGCGGCAAGGCGCAGACCGGCGTTCAGCACCTCGTCGGTGTCGTCCGTTTTGGGCTCGCTGGTGGTGGCCCTTGCAAGGCCCACAAGGGCACCCAAAAGGGTATCTCTTGCCTGCTGAGCAGGGGTGACAGGCGCTTTTAAAAGTTCAGGCATGGCACAGTTCCTTTCAATGGATCTTTCTGCGGAAAGTATAGCCGATTCTGCTATGTTTTACAAGATGAACAAAACGGAAATTAAAAATAAAATATAGGCTGCTTGTGAGTTTGATGCCGTTTGTGGTTATGACCCTATTTCGTGAAAAAAGTTCTCAAAAAGCCCGCAGGCTTTTTGAGAACCCAATAAAAATAATAATTCCACTAAAGATGCTCAGAGCGAAGCGGAGAGCATTTAAAATCGTGCTCAGATCAGGCCCGGCACTTCTTTTGCCAGAAGCTCCGCCAGCTGTGCGTGGCCCTTGCGGGTCAGGTGCATGAAGTCCACCTTGTTGAACTCGCAGTCCTTTGCGTTCAGGAAGTGCACACTCTGCCGTTCGCAGATGATGCGGAACTGCTCTGCCACACCGGCAGACTTCTCCACACAGCCATCGCCCATCACAGCATCGTGGAAGCCTGCACCGATGGGAGGAGGTGCCACCACCAGAATGTTGGGCTGCTTGGTGCCCCAGCAGTCTACGCTCTTTGCTTTGAGGATGAGCCGCTCCATGCCTGCAGCAATGCAGGCGGCATTGGCACCAAAGCGCTCCTTGACATCATTCGTGCCCAGCATGATGATGAGCAGGTCGATGACCTCGTGGCTCTTGAGCAGGGCATAGATAACGCTGAGGGCATCCATGGATTCGTGGATGGGGTCCACAAATACGGTGGTGCGGCCGGAAAGTCCCTCTTCGGTCACAAGGTATTCGTCGCCCAGCGCCTTCTGCAGGCGGCAGGTCCAGCGCTCCTCTTCATTGAAGCGGATGCCATGGTCGGCGCAGTCGTTGGGGTCGGCACAGTAGCCGTGGGTGTTGGAATCACCCAGACAGAGGATATGTGTTTTCATATATGATTACTCCTTTTCCATGGTCTGCCGGAAGTAGTACACTGCGCCCACCATACCGGCATCGTTGTGCAGCTGAGCGGCACGTACTTCCAGCCCCTCTGCAAAGGCGGGCATGACCGATGCTTTCACCTTTGCGGCAATGGGATCGATCAGCAGTTTCTGCTGCGCGCTCACGCCGCCGCCGATCAGAATGAGCTGCGGGTTGAAGATGTGCACCATGCCTGCAAGGCCCTGTGCGATCTCGTCCGTCCAGTGGTCCAGCAGGGCAAGAACTGTCTCGCTGCCTGCTTCGGCTGCGGCAAAGATGGCGCGGCCATCCTTCCAATCGGGGTCCTTTTCCTGTGCGGCGCGCACCAGCGCGGTGGTGGCAGCGTAGCGTTCCCAGCAGCCCTTTGCGCCGCAGGTACAGTCCACACCGTCCAGTGCGTGGGTGCGGTAGTGGCCCAGCTCACCGCCAAGGCCCCGTGCACCCTCTAATAAATGGCCTCCGGTCAGGATGCCGCCGCCCACGCCGGTGCCAAGGGTCACACCGATTACGTCCGTATAGCCCTGTGCAGCGCCGACCCACACTTCACCCAGCGTCATGCAGTTGGCGTCGTTGGCCACTGTGACTGGCAGGCCGAAGTCCTCTTCCAGCACAGCCTTGATAGGGCTGCCGATGTAATTGGGAAAGTTGCCGCAGGTACCGGCCACGATGCCCTTGCGGCTGTCGATCTGACCGGTGGCCGAAACGCCGATGCCCGCAAGGCTTTCCACCGGGATGGAATTTGTGGTCAAAAACTCCTTTGCGGCCTTGCGCACGGTGGTGAGAACAGGCGTCTGGTAGCCGTCAAAACTGACACCCTCTTCGCCCTTGAGCAGCACCCTGCCGGTCTCGTCCACGATGCCCAGCTTGACGGCAGTGCCGCCGATATCAATGCCAAAATACTGTTTCATCCGGCACACTCCATTTTACTTTTTTGCGGCGTTGATGGCACCGGTAAAGCGGGCCGTGATCTCTGCCGGGCGGGTGATGGCACCGCCCACCACCAGTGCGAATGCACCGGCTTCCAGCGCCTTGACCGCCTGCTCCGGGTAGTGGATGTGGCCCTCGGCAATGACCTTTGCCGGGCACTCTGCGGCCAGCTTATGAACAAAATCAAAGTCGATATCGTCAATGCCCTTGGTCTCCGGGGTGTAGCCGCGCATGGTGGTGCCCACAAAGTCGGCACCGGCTTCGGCGCAGGCCATGGCGTTCTCAAAGTTGTCGCAGTCGGCCATCACCAGCTGGTCGGGATACTTTGCCTTGATGGCGCGGATGAACTGGGCAGAGGTGGAGCCGTCCGGGCGCAGAGCACCGGTGCCCTGCACGGCAAGGATGTCCACGCCGCACTCCACCAGCTCGTCCACTTCCTTCATGGTAACGGTGATGTACATGGGCGTGCCGGGGTAGTCTTTTTTGATGATGCCGATGACCGGCAGGTCCACCACCTGCTTGATCTGGGTAATGTCCCGCACGGTGTTGGCGCGGATGCCCACTGCGCCGCTCATGGCGGAGGCTTTTGCCATCAGCGGCATCACGCCGCCCTCTTTCGTGTACAGCGGCTCTGTCTCCAGTGCCTGACAGGAAACGATCAGACCGCCTTTGATCTGAGCAAACAGTTTTTCCTTATCCATCGTTCAATCCTCCATCCGAATCTTTACAACAGCCTTGCGCACGCCCACACAGCCGTGCTGTACAAGGCCGGGTTTGTGCAGCTCAGTAGGGAAGAACAGCACAAAGCGTCCCTCGCCCAGTGTGCCGGTCACGACACTGGCGCTGTCCTGAAAACCGCAGTCGCCGGTAAAATCGCCGATCTCCCTGCCGGGATTTGTAGTAAATCCCCAGCCCTCGCTGCCGGTGATGTCGAGCTGCAGGTCGGCGTACTTTTTGTGATATTCCGGGTGGTAGCCGTGGTCGGAATGGAGCGTGGCATCCATCGTGTTGATGAATACTTCCTCGCCATCCACCTCGGTGCGGCCCAGAGGCAGGCTGGCAGGATCGTGGGTCAGCAGGTAATCAATGGCCGTGTCGAGATTTTTGCAAAGGCCCTTGTAGCGCGTCAGGTGCTGCAGGGTATCACAGATCATAAAACGTCCCTCCAAAAACAAGCGCCCGCTCTCCCCTCTGAAAAGAGACGGAGAGGGGCGCTGCTTCAATTTTACAGTTTTGCGATGGCAGCTTCGATCATGGCCTGTGCTTCGGCCACGATGGCTTCATCTTCCGGAATCAGGCCGGGCATCGGCTCACGCACGCCGCCCAGCTCCAGACCGTACATCCGGCGCAGGATCTCCTTCTGCACGGCGTACAGGTTGCCATGGGCTTCGCACATCTTGTAGATGATGCGGTCGGCATCGTACTGGATGGCGCGTGCGGCTTCGATCTCGCCCTTGTTGATGTGCTCGTTCATAGCCAGATACAGCTCCGGCATAACAGCGTAGGTGCCGCCGATGCCGCCGTCTGCGCCGATCACGCGGCCGGAAACAAACTGCTCATCGGGGCCGTTGAACACCACGAAGTTCCCCTTGCCGCGGGCAGCGATGCCGGCATCTTTGAACATCTGGATGTCCTGCGTGGGCATGGAGCTGTTCTTCACAGCCACTACATTGGGGTTCTTGAGCATTTCCTTCAGCAGGCTCATGGTCAAGCCGGTGCCTGCCAGCTGCGGGATGTTGTAGATGACGAACTCGGTGTTGGGAGCAGCGGCGGACATATCGTTCCAGTACTTTGCAATGGCGTACTCCGGCAGGTGGAAGTAGATGGGAGGAATGGATGCAATGGCATCCACGCCCACGCTCTCGGCATGGCGGGCCAGCTCCACGCTGTCGGCGGTATTGTTGCAGCCGACATGCGCAATGACGGTCAGCTTGCCCTTGGCTTCGCTCATCACAGCTTCCAGAACGGTCTTGCGCTCATCCACGTGCTGGTAGATGCACTCGCCGGAGGAACCGCCTACATACACGCCCTTGACGCCCTTGGCGATCAGATGGCGGGTAAGGGCCTTGACACCCTCGGTGGAAATGTTGCCCTCTGCGTCGTAGCAGGCGTAAAAGGCGGGGATGACACCCTGATATTTTTTGATATCTTTCATGTTCCAAACCCTTCTTTAAAAATAGTAATAAATACAGATGAAATGGTTTTGCATCAAGCTCGTACGCTTTCTGTTCCGGGCAGCGGCATCAGCGCCCTCTTGCGGTGCCCTGCATCCGCTTCGGCCCTTGGGCGGGCCTTGCGTCTTGCAGACCGCTGCGCCAAAAATCCCTCCCTGTTTCCGCCGCAGGCGGCGGTCGGGATTTTAGCCCTTAACAGCACCCATAGCGATGCCCTTGGTAAAGTACTTCTGGAAAATGAGGAAGATGATGATGATAGGCACAGCAGCCAGTGCGGCACCTGCCATGATCAGGCCAAAGTCGGTGCTGTTCTCAGCCTGCAGCTTTGCAATGCCCAGCGAGATGGTCAGGTTGCTGGTGCTGGACAGCATGATCAACTGCATGAAGTAGTCGTTCCAGCTGTTGATGAAGGTAAAAATGGCCAGTGCACCGATGCCCGGCTTGACCATGGGCAGCACGATGTCGATGAAGGTCTTGGCCTCGCTTGCACCGTCGATGCGGGCCGCTTCCAGCATCTCAGTGGGGATGCCCTCACTGAACTGCTTCATCAGGAACACACCAAAGGGCCAGCCCACGATGGGGAAGATGACGGCCCAGATGGTGTTGTACAGGTTCAGGCTGCTCATTTCGCGCAGCAGGGGGATCAGAATGACCTGCTTGGGCAGAGCCATTGCACACACGATGAGGGTGAACAGCAGCTTGCGGCCTACAAAGCGCTTTTTTGCCAGTGCATAGCCGGCCATGGCGGCGGTGATGCAGGTGAGGATCATGGACATGACGGCCATGAACACGGTGTTGATCATCCAGCGGATGGCAGCGGGAGCGGTGGGGCCTACCGAGAAGTAGATGGGCTCGCCGTTAGCGCTGAACTTGGAGCCAAAGGGCACAGCCAGCTGCCACAGCGGGGCGCTCTTGCCGGAGAACAGCTTCTGATAGTTGGTCAGCACCCACTGGCTGGGCCACCATTCCGGGGTGGTGGCGTTAATGGCGGCACCGGTTTTGAAGGAACCGGTGATGATCCAGTACAGCGGGAAGGCGAACAGCACCGCAACGATGCTGATGAGGATCAGCGTCAGGATCATGTAGGCGCTCATTCTCTTGAGCTTGCTGGGGTGACGCTTCAACGGTTTTTGCTTTTTTGCAGCGGCATTTGAACTCATTGTCCGGCACCTCCTTTAATTATCCTGGTTGCCCAGCTTGAACTGGACAGCCGACAGAATGGCGATGATGATTGCCAGCACCACACCCATTGCGTTGCCGTAGCCGTAGCGGTACAGCTTGAAGGCGGTGTAGTAGATGTAGTACATGATGGTGTCGGTGCTGTGGTTGGGGCCGCCGGAAGTCAGCAGCTGGATCAGCGCAAAGCACTGGAAGGAGTTGATGGTGGTAATGACCAGAATGTACAGGGTGGTGGGCATGATGGCGGGCCACTTGATCTTCCAGAAACACTGGAAATCGGTGGCACCATCCACTTCTGCGGCTTCCACAATGGACTGGTCCACATTGCCCAGAGCGGAAACGTACAGCACGATGGGCTGGCCCACAGAGGTGGTGAGCAGGATCAGGATAATGCAGCCCAGAGCAAAGCGCTCATCGCCCAGCCAGTTGATGTTCTTGTCAATGAGGCCCAGAGTCTTGCCCAGATAGTTGAAGATGCCATAGTAGTTGTTGTACATCCACTTCCACACCACGGTAACAGCCACAGAGCCGGTGACCACGGGCAGGTAGAACACGCAGCGGAAAAGGCTGGTAGCCCACTCGGGCAGGTCTACGATGGCAGAGGAGACCCACAGCGAGAAGGCGCAGGTCACGGGCACGGACACCACCACGATGATGAAGGTGTTCTTCAGAGCACCCAGAAAGATGGGGTCTGTGAACAGTTCCTTATAGTTTGCAAGGCCCACAAAGATATCGGCACGGTTCATGGTGGAATCGAAGAAGCTGGTCACCACGCACAGCACCATGGGGTAAATGACGAAGCCCAGAAAGAAGATCAGGCTGGGCAGCAGGAAGCAATAGGAAGCGAAGGTCTCGCGCCGTACCAGCGCACTGCTGCGCTTAGGCTCTTTGATCGCCGTTTTTGCAGCCAAGAGAATCACCGTTCCTTTCGGTTATGATTTTTTTTTTACAAATAAAGCCCCTCCCTCGTCGGGATCTTCGAGGAAGGGGCGAAGCGTCAATAATTATCTGCCCCCGGCAGAGTGGATGGGCTTATGCCTGTGCGGCAGCGTTTGCGTTGTCCACAAAGGTCTTGACGGCAGTCTCGACATCCTCACCGGAACCGACGCGCTGCAGCATGTTCCACCACTCGGTACGTGCGGTTGCCCAGCCCGGAGTGATCTGGTAGTAGTCGCCCAGATAAGCCATGAACTTGCTGTACTCGCTCATGATCTCGTTGTCAGCGTAGATATCGCCCACGCTGGTGCGGACCGGGAAGTAGGTGGAAGCCAGCACACTGTCCTTGACCTGATCGGGGTCGGCAGCGATGAAGTCGATGAAGGTCTTGGCTGCTTCGATCTTGGCCTCGTCGCCGTTATCAAAGATGCCGAAGCCCCAGATGCCGCCACACAGCTTCGGGTCGCCGCTGTCGGTGGGGAAGGCCATGGGGAAGATCTCGTCGCCATCGTTGGTCAGACCGGCGGCGTTGTTGTCGCTGTTGGCCTGCTGTGCAATGTTCCAGCAGAATGCCATCTGCAGGGTGCCGTTGCGGAACAGGGTGATCTCGTCGCCGCCTGCGATGGAAGCGTCAAAGTTGATGCCCTTGGTGTCGTGCAGGGTCTGGATCGCCTTGATGTTCTCGGCAGAGTCGGCAGTGTACTTGGTGTGGGCTGCATCGGTAAAGGTGCCGCCGTACATGTTATTGATGATGGCGCGGGTGCCCTGGTCACCGCCCTGACCTGCGCAGTAGATGGCTGCAACGTTCTCGTAACCGCCGTTGTACAGGGCATCAACGGTCTTCAGGAAGCCGTCGGTGCTCCAGGTGTGCTTGTCAGTATCAATGTACTGGTCAGCGCCCACTTCCTTGACCTTGGTCATGTTCACGGCCATGCAGTGTGCGGTCATGCACAGGGGATACTCGTAGTAGTTGCCGGCAGTGTCCTTGCAGGCGGACTCAACGGACTCGTAAATGTCCTTCTTGGCATCGTCGGTCCACAGGTCGTTCAGCGGAGCCATAACGCCCTTTGCGCCCCAGTTTGCAACCAGACGCTCGGGACCTTCCATGATCAGATCAGGTGCGCTGCCGCCCTCGATAGCGGTGTTCACCTGATCGTCGCCGTTGGTGTAGTCCAGATACTCCACAGTGACCTTGATGTCAGGATACTTGGCGTTGAAGCTGGAAACCAGACCCTGAACGGTCTCGTCATTGCCCCAGCCGCCGATGGGGTATGTCCACAGCTTGATGCTGGTGGAAGAAGCAGCTGCGCTTGCAGCGGTAGAACCTGCGGTGGAAGCAGCAGTGCTGGTGCTTGCAGAAGAGCCGCCGCATGCGGCCAGAGCGCCGGCTGCGCCCAGAATGCCAGCGGCCTTCAGGAACGAACGGCGGGAAATGCAGTTTTTCATAGTAGTTTCTCCTTCGCATTCAAGATGCTTCACGTTGTTGGCGGCCTGCCGTGCCAGCGGCCGCTCTTGATGGCTCCATTATAGAAAAATATTTTCATTTTGTCCATTCATGGTTTTCATAAATTTTCAGAATGACAGTGTGCATTGTGCACAAAAGTGTGGGATATATGTTGAAATGCAAAGAAAACCTTGCTTTACTCTTCTGAAATTATTACAGAATGGTACAAACCCACCAAAACGATAGTGAAAATATTTTTCTAAACAAAAATGTGAAATTGAAAGATATTTTCACAGGATGGCCAGTTTTTCCGCCAAAACTGTGTGCTCTGCACAGAACTGCGGGCCAAAATGTGGGCAATGCGTCTCTTGCGAAGCGGGGACGATTCTTTTATACTTTTTATAAAGGTGAATGAAACGGTCGGCAGCTGATCCGGGTCGGTGGACTGCTGCGCCGGAAAAGAGGAAAAAGAAAAATGGCAACGAATTTTTGGGAGCTGCTGCAGCAGCATCAGGGCGACCTGACAAAATCGGGCCGCACCGTGGCGGACTATCTTGTGCAGCACGCGGCAGAGGCACAGTATTTGTCCATCTCCTCGCTGGCAAAGGAGTGCTGTGTGGCAGAGGCAACGGTGTTCCGCTTCTGCCGGGCGCTGGGGTTTGAGGGCTATCATGAAATGCGCATTGCGCTGGCGCAGGCCAACGCCACCGGTGCACTGGTCAACCAGCATGTGCCGGAGCCGGATGCCGACACGGCAGCTTTGTGCGAGCACGCCAGCGCCTTGCTGATGACTACTATCAACGGCACCCAGAACAGTCTTTCGCCGGAGGCGGTGGACAAGGCTTCGGAGCTGATGCACAAGGCCCGGCAGGTGTACTGCCTTGGTCAGGGCGGCAGCATGTATATTGCAAATGATATCTGCGCCCGCTTTGCCTGCATCTCCACCAAGTTCCGCACGGCAGGCGACAGCCATATGCAGCTGATCACGGCCAGCCTGATGACCCCGGAGGATGTGGTGCTGTTCGTTTCCTATTCCGGCGCTACCCGCGATATGCTGGAAACGCTGCGCGCGGCCAAGGCGGCGGGCGCAAAGATCATTCTGCTCACCCATTATGAGGATTCGCCCGGCGCAAAGCTGGCGGATATCGTGCTGCTGTGTGGTGCGCAGGAAAGCCCGCTGGACTCCGGCAACATCCCGGTCAAGGTGGCGCTGCTGTATGTGGCCGAAGTGCTGGTGCTGCGCTACACCATGGACGACCCCGAAAATGCCAACGCCGCACAAGATCGCACCAGTGAAGCACTGGCGGTCAAAATGCTGTAAAAATATTGCCCGCAAGGCCCCTGCAGATCCCGTGTTCTGCGGGGGCCTTGGCATATCCGGCAAAGGGTGCGCAAAATCTGTTTCTGATCTTTTTCAAAAAAAAAATAGACCTCATCTTTTTGATGAAGTCTATTTTTCTTTAGCCTCTTAACTTAACGGCATTGGGCGAATGCCTGATGGGCTTTTATGCCGGTGGTGGGGGTCTCCCGCGCACTGAGCAACAGCCCGCAGGGCTGATTGCTCCCCTGCTGTGCAGGGTCGTGCTGTTCGACCCGCTCACACGCCGCAGATAAAAAGAAAGCCCCCCAGACAAGCTGGAGGGCTTCCTTTTTATGCCGGTGGTGGGGGTCGAACCCACACGTGTTATTAGCACAAGGGATTTTGAGTTTTTATCCTCATCTTCCATCTGGTGTCATCCAGTGATATCTAGTGATATCTGGTTCCCACTGTGCAAAGGCAAAATTCACGCCTCAACGAACAATAATTTGAAATATCCACGATTTTTCGATGCGTTTTTCCTCTACTCTGTTTTTTCGGTTTGGACCGCCCAAATGGAAATTGGAGGGATGTTCAGGAGGGATGCAGGGCAAAACGCTCCTCTGCTTAGGCACAAAACGAAAGGAAAGTCAAGGATAATGAATCAAAATCAAGCAAAAGAGTATTATAAAAAATTATTTGTGAACTATCCTGATGTGCTGTCTGTCGAAGAAGCAACAACTTTACTCGGTTTCAAAAGCCAGACTGCCATCATCAGAAGAATCCATCAACATAGAATTCGCTGCCTGAAAGTCGGACGATCTTTCATGATTCCGAAAGAATATCTCATCGACTATCTTTTGGATAGCTAAATTATATAGCCATTATATTACATAGCGCACCACTTTTCAATAAGAAAAGAGTGCGCTTTTTATTTTCAAACGAAAGGCGGTTGATTTTTTGAACACAAGCTGGAGCAAAACGTTGAAAAAGCCACATGACCCTTGACTACTTTTACGGACAAGCCGGAGAACTGTTTTCATTCTACCGCATTCCCAAGGCTCTTTTTCAGGAGCCACGGTTCCAGAGTCTGTCCACCGATGCAAAAACCCTGTACGGCATCCTGCTGGACCGCATGAGCCTGTCTGTGAAAAACGGCTGGCTGGACGAGCAGAACCGGGTGTTCATCATCTTCACGATAGAGGATGTCAAGAGGGCGTTGTGTTGCGCAGACAACAAAGCGACCAAGCTGCTCCGGGAACTCGAAAAGTTTGGTCTGATTGAACGAAAACGCAGAGGTCTGGGAAAGCCAAGTTTGGTGTATGTGAAGAACTTTTCGGCAGAATCGTCAAAATCAATATTCCAAAATCGTGATTTTCACGATTCTGGAGGCTTCAAAAACGCAAGTCAAGACCCTTCAAAATCACGATGTAATAAGACTAAAGAGAATGATACTGAAATGAGTGAGACTGATCCATTCAATTCTGAAGAAGCGGATGGGATGAGCAAACGCACCCAACTGGAAGAATATTTTTCTCAGTCTTTGGAGATAGACCTTTTGCTCCGGCTCTGCCCGGATGACAAGGACATTATCTACCAGATCGTAGACTTGCTGGTGGACACCTGCGCTACCAACCGTAAGCTGCTGCACATTGCTGGGGACGATAAGCCCGCCGAGGTGGTATGCAGTCGGTTTATGAAGTTGAACGCCGACCACATCCGCTTTGTGCTGAAGTGTTTTGCAGAGAACAGCAGCCCGATCCGTAACATGAAACAATATCTGCTCGCTTCTCTGTACAACGCGCCCACCACCATGCAGCTTTCCTACCAGAACCAAACCAACCACGACTTAGCGAATCGGAGGTGATGAAAATTTCAAAGAAAGCAACCACGATAGCCATCGTCAACCAGAAAGGCGGCACCGGCAAGACCACCACCTGTGAAAATCTGGGCATCGGGCTGGCGATGGAGGGCAAAAAAGTTCTACTGGTGGACACTGACCCGCAGGGCAGTCTTACCATCAGCATGGGCTGGCAGCAGCCGGACGAGCTGCCTGCCACATTGTCTACTCTGATGCAGAAAGCCATGAACGACCAGCCTATCCAACCCGGTGAGGGCATCCTGCACCATGCAGAGGGCGTAGACCTCATCCCTGCCAACATCGAATTGGCAGGATTGGAGGTGGCTCTGGTAAACAGCATGAACCGGGAAAAGATGCTCAAACAGGTGTTGGACGGAGCAAAACGGGAGTACGATTATATCCTGCTGGACTGTACTCCCTCCCTTGGTATGCTCACCATCAATGCACTGGCGGCGGCAGACACTGCTTTGATACCCGTACAGGCTCAATATCTTTCTGCCAAAGGTCTGGAGCAGCTTTTGCAGACAATCTGTAAGGTACACCGGCAGAAAATCAATCCGAAGCTGAAAATCGAGGGCATCCTGCTCACCATGACGGACAGCCGCACCAACTATGGAAAGCAGATCGACACTTTGATTCGTCAGGCATACGGTAGTAAAATCAAGGTGTTCGACCAGACCATTCCCCGGTCTGTTCGTGCTGCTGAAACCAGTGCCGCCGGCAAGAGCATTTTCCAGTATGACCCCAAGAGCAAGGTGGCAGAAGCCTATCAATCTCTTGCGAAGGAGGTGTTGGTGGATGCCGAAAAGCGGCTTAAACGTAGCACTGAAAGGTCTCGATGATATTTTTTCGACCGAAGAGTCCCGGCAGGAAGAACAGCGGGAGCAGGTACAACAGATTCCCGTCAGCGAACTTTTCCCGTTCAAAAACCACCCGTTCAAAGTTCTGGACGATGATTCCATGACCCGGACGGTGGAAAGCATTTCGCAGTTCGGTGTGCTTGCGCCGCTGATTGCCCGCCCCAGACCAGAGGGCGGCTATGAGATCATCTCCGGGCATCGTCGGAAACACGCCGCAGAGCTTGCAAATCTGGACACCGTGCCTGTCATTGTGCGAAATATGGAGGATGATGCCGCCACGATATTGATGGTCGATTCCAATTTGCAGAGAGAACACATCCTGCCCAGCGAGCGGGCATTTGCGTACAAGATGAAGCTGGATGCAATAAAAAATCAAGGTGCTAGGTCAGATTTAACTTCGTCCCAAGTTGGGACGAAGTTGAGAGCCGATGAAAAAGTAGCAAAAGATTCAGGCGAAAGTCGCAATCAAGTCCAGCGTTTTGTGCGTCTGACGAACCTTGTCCCTGAATTGCTCGACATGGTGGACGAGAAAAAAATCTCTTTTAACCCTGCGGTAGAACTGTCCTATCTGGACGAAAAACAGCAACAGGATTTTTTAGAAGCAATGGATGCTTCCCAGAACGCACCATCTCTTTCACAAGCCATTCGGATAAAAAAGCTGGCGCAGCAGGGTGAGTTTGACTATGATGCAGTCTACAACATTATGAATGAGGAAAAGAAAAGCGAACTGGACACCGTGACCATCAAAAACGAAACCCTGCGGAAATACTTTCCACGCAATTACACGCCCCGGCAGATGGAAAGCATCATCATCAAGCTGCTCGACCAGTGGCAACTAAAAAAGCAACAGGCAAAACAGAAGAAGCAGGAAGAAGCGCGCTGATCGCAGACTGAACCAAAAGACCCAGTTCCGGGTCTTTTATTTTGCAAAAATTTTGGAGGAAACGTCTATGAACTTTACTACCACTCACATCCGTTCCGAGAAAGTCACCATTGATACTCGCATCTACACGATTCTGAACGGCAGAAAAAAGCCTGGTGAAGTCTATCTCGCTGCCATTGCCCCGGATATGGAGCTGACCATCATCACGCTGGACGAGGCTCCCGGCATCCTGCCCTGCTTTGAGGAGGATGATGCCTGCCTGAACCTTCCCAACACCTCGCTGCTGCTCTGCTACAACCCGGCGCAGGTGCTGAAGATGGGCGGAAAGCACTACCTGACCGGCCCGGTGATTCTTGTTCGCACCAACATGGACGGCGAGGTCATCTCGCTGACCATCGATGAAGTCTACCTGTTCCAGAAGTATCTGGCAAGCCACAGCATCACCCTGATGGCAGACGACCAGAAGCTGCCCTGCATCTGCATGGAGTGAGGTGTGCCATGCTGAACTTTTTTATCGGTTTCGCATTTTTTGAAGCCGGCGCTTTTTTCGGCTTCTTCGTGGCAGCTCTGTTGAACGCCGCCCATGCCTGGCAGGAGATCTCTATCAAATTCGAGGAGGACGATAATGGAACAGAACGAGAACACCTTGTCGGTGCTGAAAATTGCACCGGGACAGTATCCGCAGCAGGTCGAGATTGACAACAACCTGAAAGCCTTGCAGGAGGCGGTGGGCGGCACGATTGCTGCTGTTTACCCCTTTGCAGACCCAGTGGCTATCATCTGCAATGACGATGGTAAGCTCATGGGTCTGCCCCTGAACCGTGCTCTTCGGGATGAAAACGGAGAAATGTATGATGCCATTGCCGGAGACTTTCTAGTGGTGGGATTGGGCGAGGAGGATTTTGCATCCCTGACCCCAGAACTGGCGCAGAAGTACGAGCAGCTTTTCCATCAGCCGGAAGCCTTTCTGAAGCTAGGCAACCGTCTGTTGGTGCTGCCGGTGCCTGATGAACCTCCCGCAGAAAAGCCCCGCACCAAGCCCCCGGCAGAGCATGACCGCTAAAATCACCCTGCTGCACGGGAGGTGATGGCATTGCAGGAAGAAATCGAACAGAAGTCATTCAACATTATGATCTCCACCACAAAGCTGTCTGCCCGGACTGTCCTGCGGGCGGTAAAAGCGGCGTTTCGGCTGTACCAGTCCAAAACATCCCAAGGTAAGCAAAGTGTCCGCACCCTTCTGCGGCAAAACCGGGGCGTGTCCAGCGTGGAGATCAGCAAGACCGGCATCCGTGGTCTGGAACGCTATGCCAAAAAGTACGGCATCGACTACGCCATCCGCAAGGACAGCTCTGAGGTGCCGCCCCGGTATCTGGTCTTTTTCAAAGCCCCGGACGCAGAAGCCTTCAACTCGGCGTTTAAAGAGTATTCGGCATCTCTGCTGAACAAAGGCAAACGCCCCTCGGTGCTGGCAAAACTGCATGAACTGGTGCAGGCGGCGGCAGAACTCCCCGGCAAAGTCCGGCATAAGGAACAGGAGCGTGGACTGTGACCACGAAAAAGCTGATAAAGCTGCTGGCACTGTACCTGCCCTATATTTTGCTGGGGCTGGTGGCAACCAACATTGGCGAAGCGTGGCGACTTGCCGAGGGCAAAGAACTGGGCGATAAGATTATGTCCATGATGGGTACGATCCCGGTGGCATTTGCAAACCCTCTGCCCAGCCTGCATCCGCTTGATTTGCTGGTGGGTCTGTGCTGTGGCGCAGGGTTACGGCTGGCGGTCTATCTGCGTGGCAAAAACGCCAAGAAGTACCGCCATGGCATGGAGTACGGCTCTGCCCGGTGGGGTACGCCCAAGGACATTGAGCCGTTCATGGCTCCCAAGTTTGCCGACAACATCATCCTGACCAAAACGGAACGGCTGATGATGTCCAACCGCCCACCGGACCCCAAAAACGCCCGGAACAAAAATGTGCTGGTGGTGGGAGGCTCCGGCAGCGGCAAGACGAGATTTTGGCTTAAACCCAACCTTTTACAATGCCATAGTTCCTATGTGGTCACTGACCCGAAGGGCTATAATGAACA
>NZ_QUEN01000011.1:0-102172 GCF_003478175.1 Faecalibacterium sp. OF03-6AC
TGGAAACGGCGCGTGAAAATAGGTAGTCGCCGACTTGAACAGAAAGCTCTGAGAGAAATCTCGGGGCTTTTTTGTTGCGCTATATATGTCAAAGGGTTGCAGAATGGGGAAAAAGTTGGTATTCTCAGAACAGAAAGGGGCGAGAATATGCGTTCGGACAGAACTCGCAAAGATTCAGCAAGGCCTTATGCAATAATAATAGCACTTTTGATATTTTGCAGAATCGTATTTTATGTGCAGACACATTACCAGCACACCTCGGCAATCAGGCCGGAGGATGATTATAAGGGCAGGATACCGCAGTTTCATAGCTGCGTGGATCGGGATGATGACGGGGTAGATGACCAGTCGGATATTCTGAATGGTGCACTGGCCTATGTGAGTACACATCCAAAATATAAAAGCCGCTATTATAAGGCCGGTTATCCTGACGATGGTTATGGCGTTTGCACTGATGTAGTTGCTTACGCGTTGAAAAATACCGGATATGATCTGCAGGTGCTTGTGAACGCAGATATCCGGGAGCAGCCACAGGATTATATGGTAGCAGAACCGGATGCAAACATTGATTTCCGACGGGTACGAAATCTGAAGGTGTTTTTTTCACACATGGCAGCTGCCCTGACAACAGATGTCTCGGAAATTGAAGAATGGCAGGGCGGCGATATTGTGATCTTTGAAAGACATATCGGCATCGTGTCCGACCGGCGAAATAAAAACGGAGTGCCCTATATCATTCACCACAATGACCCATGGCAGACTGCCTACGAGCAGGACATTCTGGAAAAACGAACAGACATCGTCGGACATTACCGCATATCTGAATAAAAGTAGAAAAAGCGGCCCCGCCGCGTTGAGCATTCAACGTGACGGGACCGCATATTTATTGGGTGGAGTTCCCCTTACGATACAAGCTTCCGCTTAGCCCTTGCCTGCGCAGCCGAACAGCTCGATCTTCTCCTTGCACTTGGCCTCGATGGCCTTTGCGCCGGGAGCCAGCAGCTTGCGGGGGTCGAAGCCCTTGCCCTGCTGATCCTTGCCCTCTTCGATGTACTTGCGGGTAGCCTCAGCAAACACCAGCTGGCACTCGGTGTTGATGTTAATCTTGGAAACGCCCAGGCTGATTGCCTTTGCAATCATCTCGTCGGGGATGCCGGTGCCACCGTGCAGAACCAGAGGAATGTTATTGGTGGCCTTGTGGATGCGATCCAGAGCCTCGAAGTCCAGACCCTTCCAGTTTGCCGGGTAGACACCATGGATGTTGCCGATGCCGGCAGCCAGGAAGTCGATGCCCAGAGCGGTGATCTTTGCGCACTCCTCGGGGTCTGCGATCTCGCCGGCACCCACAACGCCATCCTCGACGCCGCCGATGGAACCGACCTCGGCCTCAATGCTCAAGCCCTTAGCGTGTGCCAGAGCCACCAGCTCCTTGGTCTTTTCCACATTCTCCTCGATGGAGTAGTGGCTGCCATCGAACATGATGGAAGAGAAGCCGGCCTCGATGCAGGCTTTGCAGCCCTCATAGGTGCCGTGATCCAGATGCAGGGCAACGGGAACGGTGATGCCCATGGAATCGACCATTGCGCTGACCATGGCAGCGACGGTCTTGAAACCGGTCATGTACTTGCCGGCACCCTCGGAAACACCCAGAATCACAGGGCTCTTCATTTCCTCGCAGGCGGTCAGAACGGACTTGGTCCACTCCAGATTGTTGATGTTGAACTGAGGCACACCGTAGTGGCCATCACGTGCTTTGATCAGCATTTCGGTTGCATTTACCAACATTATTCATTACCTCCACAAAATCATTGGGGTCTTGCTCGTTTCATATCCGCTTTGTGCACGGTTTAACGAACCTACAGAATTAGTATACCCCAAACAGCGGCCAAAATCAATCCAAACCGGTGTTTTTCCTGTAACAATGCGGGGATTCTGCTTCTGGCAGGGTGCAGGGGGGGTACTGCCAGAAGCGCGTATATTCGATAGAATGCAACAAATTTCCATATAATGTGCAACGAGCGGCCGAAAGACAGAAAGCTTGATGAAGGACGGATTTTCAACACAGATCCACATTCGTCAAAATGATATTGGGCAATTTGGCAAAAGCGGACAGGATGCAGTTCAAAAAATTGTCATATTTCCGACTTGTATTCTACAAATTGTACGCAGGAAATCAAAAAAGGTCGAACCAAAAAGTGGAAAACCTTGTGGAAAGTGTGGAATTCCACAGGCAAAACAGGCTTTAAAGCTGGACTTTTGAACTTTCTCCACAGGGTTTTCAACATGTGGAAAAATAATTGCTCTTCTACGGATTGTATACCACGTTTTTGTGGAAAACTTTTTTCTCCGGCAAAACAGAGGGATATCTACCCAGCAGCCGGGTAAAGCTGATGCAGGGCGGCAGAACATTTCTGCAAAAAAGCGGAAACGGTCTCCGGCACCACGAACAGAAAAACTTTTGCAGGACGCGGATAAAAAACGGTAATTTGCTGGCAAACAAGGTCGGCTTATGCTATACTTCAAGATGAGTTATCATCTTCAGACCATACCGGTGCGCGGCCCAGAGTGCGGCGCGCCTTTTGGAGGGTGTGCACAGCACCTTCCGGTGATACAACGGAAGGAGAAAATCATCATGGAAGAAAAGAACCAGCCGCGCCGTCCGCGCCGCAGCCCGGAAGAGCCGCAGCAGAAGAACGAGAGCCTTGTTTACGGCAAAAATCCGGTGACCGAACTGCTGAAAAGCGGTTCCGGAGTGGACACCGTGCTCATTGCCGAGGGCATGGCTCCGGCCGTGGCGGCTTACTATACCGCATTGGCAAAGGAAGCGGGTGCCACGGTGAAGCGGGTGCACCCAAACAAGCTGCGCCTGATGACCGGCACCGAGAGCCATCAGGGCGTGGCGGCATTTGCCAGCGAGATCGAATACGTGACGGTAGACGACCTGATGGCAGCAGCCAAGGCCAAGGGCGAAGCACCTTTTCTGGTGCTGAGCGATGGCATTGAAGACCCGCACAATCTGGGTGCCGTGATGCGCAGTGCTCTGCTGTGCGGTGCGCATGGCATCGTGATCCCCAAGCGCGGCGGCGCATCGGTCACGCCTACCGTCATCAAGTCCAGCGCAGGTGCCGCAGAACGCCTGCCGGTGGCTCGTGTGGCCAACATCGGCGAGACCATCCGCCGCCTGAAGGAGCAGGGCGTGTTCGTCTACTGCGCCGATATGGACGGCGTGTCTCTGCGCAGGAACAACCTGACCGGCCCCATTGCACTGGTGCTGGGCAGCGAGGGCAGCGGTGTTTCGCAGCTGGTGAAAAAGCTGTGCGACGGCGTGGTGCGGCTGGATATGGCAGCACCGGGCACCGGTGTGGACAGCTACAACGTGTCGGTGGCTGCGGGCATTATTCTGTACGAGATCCAGTCCCAACGCGCAGCACAGCAGGCATGATCCGGCATTCGGGCCGGAACCTCAATTTGAATTACAGGAGGGACAAGAATGCCGAAAGATAGAAATAATGGCCGGGAAATGACCCCGGATGAAAAGTTCCGCTCCTTTTTCAGCACCACGGCGGTGGATATCCCGGAGGAGATGACCCGGAGGGACGAAAACCAGCCGGAGGAAAAGCCGCAGAAACGGTTTGGCCTGTTTGGCCGTGGTAAGGAAAAGCAGGAGACTGACGAAGCTGCAGCAGAGCAGCCGCAGGAAATGCCCACCGGTGAGGTGCGGCTGGGTGAGGATGCGCAGCCGGAACCGGAAGCGGATCTGGAACTGATGCTGAAGCCGGAGGCAGACCCGGAACAGGAACTGGCCCCGTGGCCTTTTCTGGAAAAGGAAGCAGAGGATGCACAGCCGGAAGCACCCGCCAAAAAGCCGGAGGAAAAATCTGCACCGCAAACGGCGGAACCCCCGGCGGCAGTGAAGCCGGAAACACCCCGGCAGAGCGCTGTCCCGGCGGCTAGACCCGCAGAGCAGCACAGCACGGCAAAGCCTCTCCGGCACCCCAAGAATGCGCCGGAGGTGCTGCTGCCGCAGGAAGAGCAGGAGCAGCAGGAGATGGCACAGCTCAAGGCGATGATCAACGGCCTGAGCGACCAGAAGCCGGAAAAGCCTGCACCGAGAGCCGAAGCAGCCCCGGCAGCAGAAACTGAACCGGCTGAAAGCAAAAAGAAACCGTCCAGTGCACCGCTGCCCGCGGCTGTGTTTGCAGCGGTAAAGGAGACGGCACCGGAGCTGCAGCCGGAACCTGTGCCGCAGCCGGAAAAGCAGCCGGTGGTCGATTTCTTTGGCAAGGCGCAGAGCGAGGACGCACCGCAGGCACCTTTGGCCCCGGCAGAGGAGCCTGCCGCAAAAGAGGACACCATGAGCCTGCCGCTGCTGCCGCTGGACGGTGAAGAGCCGCAGCAGGCACCGGAGAAGGCATCCGCTGCGTCACAGCCGGAACTGAAAGCTGAGGCGGAGGACGCGGTGTCTCCGGAGGAACATGCCGAAACGGAGCTGACCGAGCCGGAGGCTACGGCGGATAAGCTGCACCGCATGAGTGCAGAGCTGACGCTGCGCTGCGTGCTGGGTGGCATTCTGGCTGTGGTGCTGCTGCATTTTTGTTTGGTGTCGGATGGGCTGCTGCCCGCCATGGCGGCGCTGGACCCGGATGCTGCCCCGGCGGCATTCTATGGTGCAAACCTGCTGTTGCTGGCAGCAAGCCTGTGCGTTGGCTTCCCGGTGCTGCGCGACGGCCTAAACGGCCTGCGCGGACGGCCTTCTTCCGAGACGATGCCGGCGCTGGCCGCAGTGGCAGCGCTGGTGCAGGCGGTCACAGCCATGCTGAACGCAAATGTTTACCGCGGCACCACCGGCATCTCGCTGCTCAGCGGCATGGCCGCGCTGGGGCTGTTCCTTGCGCTGCTGGGCAGCCGGGTGATGCTGGCTGCTGTCAAGGGCGGCTATGAGCTGGTGACCAATGGTGTGGAGTTCGAGGGCGCCTACCGCGCCAAGGATAAAGACCTGCTGCGCGCCCTTGCACGGGATCTGGAACAGAAGGACCCCTGGGTGCTGCTGAGCCGCCCGATGAAGGAAGCTGACGGCTTTGTGGAGCAGAGCTTGAGCGAGCGCGCAAGCGAGCGCCGTGCACGCAAAGTTTCGTACATCCTGCTGGGCGTTGCCCTGCTCAGCGGTGTGCTGTTCCTGCTGGCAGGTGCCGGCTGGAACAAAGCTGCGGCTGCCATGGCCGCTGTGCTGTGCATGGGCGCACCGCTTTCTTCTACCCTGATCGCGGGCGTTGCCTCGCTACGGCTGCAGCGTGCGGCTGCGGCTGTGGGCGCAGTCGTGCCCGGTTGGCAGGCCATTGAGCAGCTGGGCGGCATTGATACGCTGCAGATCGATGCAGACGACCTGTTCACCGCCGACAGCGCACAGCTGGAGGATATCCGCATCTTCAAGGGCGGCCGCATTGACCGCGCCATCCTGTACGCGGCCAGCGTGTTGAACGAGAGCCACGGCACCCTGAAGGGGCTGTTCCGCCAGATCGTTGAGGAACGCACAGACATCCTGTTCCCGGTCAAGGATCTGGAGCAGCACCATGGGCTGGGCTTTTCCGCCTGGTGCGATAACAACCGCATCCTCATGGGTACCCGCCGCTATCTGGAGCAGGAGGGCGTGCCGCTGCCGGACGAGGAATACGAGATGCAGCACTCGAAGAACGGCGAGCTGCAAATTTTGTATCTGGCTGTGTCCGGCAATCTGCACGCTATGTTCGTGCTGAAATATGTGGGCGGGCGCAATGTGGCCCGCAGCCTTGCCGTGCTGCAAAAGGAGAACATCCGCCTGCTGGTCACATGCCAGGACCCCAGTCTGACGGCACACCACATTACCGAAGCATACCGCCTGCCGGAAGGCATGATCACCGTGCTGGATCAGGAGCAGTGCAACGCCATCAAGGCTGCACCGGCAGACCCGGAGGACACCTGCTGCATGATCCATCTCAAGGCGTTTGCCAGCCTGACCGGCGGTCTGCAGGCTGCGGATCAGGCCCAGAACGCCGAGAGCAGTGCCACCACGGTACAGATGGTCTCGGTGCTGTTCTCCATTATCATTGCAGCGCTGCTCACCAGTGCAGGCAGCATCTGGGAGCTTTCGGTGGCAACGGTGCTGATGTATCAGGCAGCGTGGAGCGCCCTGAGCATTGCTGTGTGTGCACTGAAGCAGCATAACTGAGAAATATTCTCAGAATAAATAGGAATTATTCTTGATTTCCGTCAAAAAATATGGTATACTCTGTTCAGAACCTGAGCCGCAGGCGAAAAAATTACCGCCGGGCTGAATGATAGAGCCGGGATCGGTCGATCCTGACAGAAGATCCGTTTTTGAAAGGAGAGCATCATGGAACTGAAGGGTACCAAAACCGAGAAAAATCTGATGGAAGCGTTTGCAGGCGAGAGCCAGGCACGCAACAAGTACACCTTCTTTGCCAGCATGGCAAAAAAAGAAGGCTACGAGCAGCTGGCCGCGATCTTTGAGGAGACCGCCGGCAATGAGAAGGAGCACGCAAAGATCTGGTTCAAGCTGCTGTGCGGCGGCGCGATCCCCGATACCCTGACTTGTCTGGACATGGCAGCAGGCGGTGAGCACGACGAGTGGACCGAGATGTACCCCCGCATGGCCAAGGAGGCCAAAGAAGAGGGCTTCCCTCAGATCGCAGCACTGTTCACCATGGTGGCACAGATCGAGAAGGAGCACGAGGAGCGCTACCGTGCGCTGGCCGAAAACCTGAAAAACAACAAGGTCTTTGCCCGCGAGGAGCAGCAGGTATGGCAGTGCCGGAACTGCGGCTACACCTATATCGGCAAGTCCGCACCGCTCAAGTGCCCGGTGTGCGCACATCCGCAGAGCTACTTTGAGCTGAAAAAGATCAACTACTAAGCTGAAAATTCAAAAGCAGAACAGCGCCGCCGCATCCGGTTTGCCGGGTGCGGCGGCGTTTTGTACAAAATTGAAAAGCGGATTTTATTATTCTCCACAAAATAAGGCTCAGCTGCCCGGCAGAATGGGCAAAAAACTTGACCCGGTTTTGCACTGCGTGTAAAATAATACGGAGACAGGAATATTTAAAGGATCTTGCAGCAAAGCAGGCGGGGAGGGCAAAGCCCATGAAGCAGGGGTTCAAAGCGTGTGTTTGTGCAGTGGTGCTGTGCGCAGAACTGTTTGCAGCCGGGGCATTGTCGGCCTATGCTGCGCAGGAGCAGCCGCTGCCGGACAGCGGCATGACATTGGACACTGCCGAACTGACGCTGGATATCACCGAAGGAGACCCGGCCCCGGTGGCCTACCTGAATGTGCAGGCACCCAACGACTACTTCTTTCTGATCTGGACTTCCAGTGATCCGGCAGTGGCATCGGTGGACGGCACCGGCAAGGTGACCGGCCATGCCGAGGGCACTGCGGCCGTCACGGCTCGCAATGAGCGCGGAGAAAAGACCACCTGTACCATCACGGTGCGCAAAAGCACAGCCAGCCGCCTGCTGCTGAACACCAGCGAGCTGGCGCTTACCATTACAGAGCAGGAGCCTGCCCCGACGAAGCAGCTGAAGCTGGAACAGAACAAAGGCGGGTTCACCTATGTGCGGCAGTGGGTCAGCAGCAACCCGGCGGTGGCATCGGTAAGCACAAACGGCACCGTAAAGGCGCAGGGGTCCGGCAAGGCCGTCATCAGCGCACTGACCACAGCCGGGCAGGTGCTGCGCTGCACGGTAACGGTCACATCGGAGATCGGACGGGTGCAGATGAGCAAAAACGCCATGCTGCTGCAGGCAGTGGGAGCCAGTCAGAAGCTGACCGCGCAGGCTGCAGGCGCCAAAAACGGAACGATGACATGGCTCAGCAGCAATCCGGACGTGGCAACTGTGAGTGCGGATGGCATGGTAACGGCGGTGGGCGACGGTGAAACGATGATCCTTGCCGTTACACCGGAGGGTCGTGCCGATGCCTGCTATGTGGCCGTGGGAGCGGCGGCGTGGCGGTTCCGCTCGGAGGACGAACTTGCCGAAACGCTGACCCTGACCGGTCAGCTGCCCTATTCGGATGGAAAATAAAAAGAAAAATGGGAGCGTTCTGTGCAGCAGGATGCTCCCATTTTTTCAAAACCCGCTGGGCAGAAAGATCATGGTCCCGCGGGAAGAATACACCAGCTTCTGCACCGCACACCCGTAGCAGCACGCCAGCACAAGCAGGATCAACGCGGCAAGCACAAGCCAGCGCAAAAACCGACCGCTGCGGCGGTATCTGCCGGAAAACGAACTGCCCTTTTTGTGCCGCATCCTGCCACGCCCTCCTTTTTGCTGTGCTGGCCCATGCTATGCGCGGCCAGCAGTGATTGTGCAACGTGCTGGGCTGTGGTACAATAAAATATCGAAATCTACTGTGCAGGGAGAACGATTTTATGCTGACCATTACACTGCTGGGCACTGCGGCTACCATGCCGCTGCCGGATCGGGCACTCTCGGCGGCGTTTGCTGCCTGCGGTGGCCACGGCCTGCTATGGGACTGCGGCGAGGGCACGCAGGCAGCGGCACACCGGGCAGGCGTGAACCTGATGCGGGCAGATGCCATCTGCCTGACCCACTACCATGGCGACCACATCTTTGGTCTGCCGGGCCTTTTGCAGACTCTGGGGGCGCAGGGCCGCATAAGGCCGCTTGTGCTGCTGGGTCCGGAGGGCCTGCCGGATATCTGGGCGGCTGTGCGGGCACTGACCGGCCCGCTGCCCTATCCGGTGAAGCCGCAGGTGCTTATGCCGGGCCAGCCGCTGGCGCTGGATGCGCTGAGCGAGGGCTGGCCTGCCGGTGCGCGGCTGGTGCCGTTTGCCACAAAGCACCGGGTAAAAAGCCTTGGCTACCGGCTGGAGCTGCCCCGTGCAGGCAAATTTTCGCCGGAGCAGGCCCGGGCGCTGGGGGTGCCGGTGCAGCAATGGAAGCTGCTGCAGAAAGGGCAGAGCGTTGCCGTGGAGGGCAGAACGGTGCAGCCTGCGCAGGTGCTGGGCGCACCGCGCAAGGGGTTGAGCGTGGTATTTTCCGGCGATACGGCCTCCTGCCCGTATTATTTGCAGGCGGCGCATGACGCAGACCTGCTGATATGCGATGCCACCTATGCCCTTCCGGAGCAGGAAGACCAGGCCCGTCAGTGGGGGCACAGCACCTTTGGGCAGAGCGCGGCCCTTGCTGCGCAGGCGAGAGCAAAGCGGCTTTGGCTGACCCATTATTCCCCCATGATCACCGACCCGGAGGAATATGCCGCGCAGGCACAGAGCATCTTCCCGGCGGCGGAGTGCGGCTTTGACGGCAAAAGCATCACCCTGCAGTACGAGGAGGCACAGCCATGACCATCCGGATGGACGAGGGTGCGGCAGAGCTGCTGGACACCCTGCACAGGGCGGGCTATGCGGCCTACGTGGTGGGCGGCTGCGTGCGGGACAGTCTGCTGGGCCTTACACCGCACGACTGGGACCTGTGCACCAGTGCTCTGCCGCAGCAGGTGATGGAGCTGTTCGGCGCGCAGCGGTGCATCCCCACCGGCCTGCAGCACGGCACGGTAACGGTGAAGCAGAGCGGTGCCCTTTACGAGATCACCACCTTCCGTACAGAAGGCACCTACACGGATGGCCGCCACCCGGACGAGGTGCACTTTGTGCCGGATGTGCGGGAGGATCTGGCCCGGCGGGATCTTACCATCAACGCCATGGCCTACAATGAAAAGGAAGGCCTTGTGGACCCCTTTGGCGGGCAGGCCGACCTGCAAAGCGGCATCGTACGGGCGGTGGGTGTGCCCCGCCAGCGGTTCACCGAGGACGCGCTGCGCATCCTGCGGCTGTACCGGTTCGCAGCCCGGTTCGGCTTTGCCATCGACCCGCCCACGGCGCAGGCAGCACAGGAGCTGTGCGCCCATCTGGACTGTGTATCGGTGGAGCGTATCGAGGAAGAGCTTGCAAAACTGCTGAGCGCACCCGCCCCTGCGGCATATCTTAACGAAAAAATACTCAGTGTTGTTTTACCCGAGCTTTCACCGGAGGCACTGGCGGCGGCAAAGCCGGTGGTGGATGCCTGCCCGGCGGGTGCAGAAAACCTGCCCGTCCGTCTGGCGGCGCTGCTGCTGAGCCTTGGCGAGGACGGCATCCGCCGCACCCTCAAGCGCCTGCGCTGCTCCAACGCCTTGATGGAAGAGGCGGCGGTGCTGGTGCGGGAAGCCAGAGGGTGTGACGGTAGCTTTCTCTTCGGACACGATTCGGGCCATTCCATCGCCCGCCCTATTGCCTTCGGCAACAGGGTCCCACCCCAGCGGACGGTCCTCAGAGAAACTACCGTCACACCCGGCTTTACCATCTACGCCCGCCGACTACTGGGCAAATATAACTTGTGTACCGTGCAGCGCATTGCTGCACTGGGCACAGCCCTGCAGCCGGAACGGGCGGCTGATTTTGCCGCACTTTCCGAATTGGCCGAACAATTGGACGCGGACGGCGTATGCTGCCGCGTCAGCCAGCTGGCTGTGAATGGCCGCGACCTGATGGCGGCAGGCATCCCGGCGGGGCCGGGCATCCGCAAAGTGCTGGAAGCGCTGCTGGACGGTGTGATCCGGGAAGAATATCCCAACGAGCGGCAAGCCCTGCTGGCCGCAGTGCAGCAGCTCGCTGCGTCTTGACAAGCTCTTTTTTCAGAGTTACTATTATACTACTGTTTTAGTGTGTTGAATGCACCAAAGGAGAACTTATGACCACACAGACCCCTGATTCAAAGCCGCGTGCCCTCATTGCCATGAGCGGCGGCGTGGACAGCTCGGTGGCGGCATGGCTCATGCAGCAGGCAGGCTATGACTGCACCGGCATCACCATGCGGCTCACCCGCAACGAAACGCTGGGACAGTCCGGCTTTCACACCTGCTGCTCGGAAAAGGACATCGAGGACGCGGCAGAGGTGGCGTTTGCCATGGATATCCCGTACGAGGTGCTGGATTTCACGGCCGACTTCCGGGAACAGATCATTGAAAAATTCGTCCGCGTGTATGAGGCGGGCGGCACGCCGAACCCCTGCATCGACTGCAATAAATATATGAAGTTCCGCCATCTGCTGGACTGGGCCGAAGCCCACGGCATGGAGTATGTGGTCACGGGCCACTATGCCCGGGTGGAGCAGGACGAGGCCACCGGCCGTTTCCTGCTCAAAAAGGGGCTGGACGAGGGCAAGGACCAGAGCTACGTGCTCTACAACCTCACTCAGGAGCAGCTGGTGCATATCCGTCTGCCGCTGGGCGGCCTGCACAAGACTGAGGTGCGCGAGATCGCGGAGCAGCACAAATTTGTCAATGCCCGCAAGCACGACAGTCAGGACATCTGCTTCGTGCCGGATGGCGACTATGCCCGCTTTATGGAGGACTTCACCGGCAAACACTACCCGGCAGGTGATTTTCTGGACGAGAGCGGCAGGGTGGTGGGCACCCACAACGGCGCGGTGCGGTACACCATCGGCCAGCGCAAGGGGCTGGGCCTTGCCATGGGGACACCTGTGTACGTCTGCGGCAAGGACATGCAGGCAAACACCGTCACGGTAGGGCCGGAGGAGATGCTGTTCGACCGCATCGTGTATGCGAACGAGGTGAACTGGATTGCCATTCCGGAGCTGACCGGGCCGCTGCGGGTCACAGCCCGCACCCGGTACCATCAGGTGGAGCAGGCCGCCACCGTCTACCCGGCGGAGTGCGGCTTCCGGCTGGAATTTGACCAGCCCCAGCGCGCCCCTACGCCCGGTCAGGCCGTGGTGCTGTATCAGGGCGACACCGTGCTGGGCGGCGGCACCATTACGAGAGTGGAAAAGTAACAAGGAGAACAAAATGCAAAATCAGTATTCCCGCACGCAGTTGCTGCTGGGCGCGGAAGCTATGGAAAAACTGCACAATTCCCGCGTGGCGGTGTTCGGCATCGGCGGCGTGGGCGGCTACACGGTGGAAGCGCTGGCGCGCAGCGGCGTGGGGGCACTGGATCTGATCGATGACGATAAAGTCTGCCTGACCAATCTCAACCGCCAGATCATCGCCACCCGCAGTACGGTAGGGCAATATAAAGTAGATGTGGCTGCGCAGCGCATCCACGACATCGACCCGGACATCAGGGTGACCACCCACCGGTGCTTCTTTGGCCCGGAAACACAGGACCAGTTCGACTTTACCCAGTACGACTATGTGGTGGATGCCATTGACACCGTCACCGGCAAGCTGGCGCTGGTGATGAAGTGCAAGGAGGCAGGCACCCCCATCATCTGCTCCATGGGCGCAGGCAACAAGATGGACCCGACCCGCTTTGAAGTGACCGATATCTACAAGACCTCGGTCTGCCCACTGGCTAAGGTGATGCGCACCGAGTGCCGCAAGCGCAAAATCAAGCACCTGAAGGTGGTCTACTCCAAGGAGCCTGCTATGACCCCCATCGAGGATGACGCCATCAGCTGCAAGTATCACTGTATCTGCCCTCCGGGCACCCAGCGCAAGTGCACCCAGCGCCGTTCGGTGCCGGGCTCCAATGCCTTTGTACCCTCGGTGGCTGGCCTGATCATCGGCGGCGAGGTGGTAAAAGACCTTGTGGGCTTTGTACCGATGAAGGGCTGATATTTAAAATAGTTTTTACGGAACCCCGGAAAAGTCTGCGGATTTTTCTGGGGTCTTTTCTGTTATGGACAGTGTCACCGCCCGCTCTGTCCTTCTTCCGCTCGCCAGACCACCAGCGGGATGCAGCCCTCGCACTCCCCAGAAGAAAATATCGTCGATTATAGTTCTGGCCCGACCTTCAGACATGGCATCGCGTCATCCTGCCAGAGCAGGCGGCACCGCTGCGGCACAGGCTTCAAAAATACTGCAAAAATAAATTTGCAACTAATTTGCATTTTGGTATTGCAATTGGAGAGAATATCGTGTATAATCATCCCTGTTCAAAAATGCAACCAATTTGCAATTTACTAAAATGAAGCGACGAACGGTCGTTTTTAGGAGCGTATATGGAACTGTTTCTGGATGTTCTGGGCGAATCTCTGGTGGATACCGCTAAGATGCTGCCCTTCCTGTTTTTGGCTTATCTTCTGATCGAGTATATCGAGACCCGCCACGGTGAGCGCATTGAAGCACTGCTGGCAGGCGGCGGGCGCTGGGGCGCGATTCCGGGCGCGGTGCTGGGCTGTGTGCCGCAGTGCGGCTTCTCGGCCATTGCGTCCAACTTCTACTCCTCCCGTGTGATCACGCTGGGCACCCTGATGGCCGTCTACCTTGCCACCAGCGACGAAGCCATCCCGCTGCTGGTATCCATGCCGGCTTATTGGGACAAGCTGGCGGTGCTCATGGTCATCAAGGTGGTATACGCCATTGTGGTGGGCTTTGTGCTGGATTTTGTCCTGCGCGGCGTACTGCCCAAATCGCTGCGCGGCGGCTACACTGGCCATGCGGATGAAGTGGACTGTCACGAGGAGCACAGCGACGAAGAGGGTAAGCCCGCCCCCATCTGGAAAGCGGCCCTGCGCCACACGCTGGAGATCTTTGTGTTCATTTTTGCGTTCAGTCTGGTGTTCGGCCTGATCGTGGAAGGCGTGGGCGAAGATGTGTTTGCAGACCTTCTGGGCAGCATGGGCTTCTTCCAGCCGGTAGTGGCCGCACTGGTGGGCCTGATCCCCAACTGCGCCGCCAGCGTGCTGCTGACCCAGCTGTATGTGGAGGGTGCTCTGCGCTTTTCCAGTCTGGTGGCGGGCCTTTGCACCGGTGCAGGCGTGGGCCTTGCGGTGCTGTGGCGCACCAATCCTTCGTGGAAGCAGAACCTGTTCATCACCGGCCTGACATGGGGTGCAGGCGCATTCCTCGGCGTGGCAATGCAGGTGGTCGTGGCAGTGTTTGCGTGATCACAAGAAGGAGCCGCAAAGAAAACGGCATCGTGAAATAAAATAAGGCTATTGCATGGAATTCTGTGCGATAGCCTTATTTTTATGCCCAAATGCACCCCAATTTTAAAAAAGTATGGTATACTGGTACAAAACTCAGTTCCATAGGGGAGAATAGAATGCAATATAAGATTCTGGCAAGCGATTACGACAACACACTGGTGCCCTTTGGCGAGGGCAAGCCGCGTCAGAAGGTGGTAAAAGCCATCAAAAAGCTGCAGGCCGCAGGCGGCAGATTTGTGCTCAGCACCGGCCGTGCGTATCCGTGCGTCAACCTCAAAGGGCAGCTGGGCGGCATCCGGTTCGATTATGCCATCACCTGCAACGGTGCCTGTGTGGTGGACCGCGAGGGCCGTATCGTGGCCGAGCACCCGCTCACTGCAGAGGAAATGTATGCGCTGGTGGATTTCTGCGAGGATTATAACTATCCGCTGCAGTTCAATTTCAGGGATGCCTGCTACGCCTACTGCGAGTATGAATATCTGCACAGGGGCTATCAGCAGATGAACAGCATCGGGCTGGACTGTGTGGACGGTGAAGATCAGGACCGCCACCTGATCGACATGCCCCACGCGGCCTTTGCGGCCATGCCGCCGGAGCGTGTGGCGGACTTCAACGCCAAGTACGGCCATCTGGGCCTGCACTGGATGCAGGTGGGCGCGCAGAATGCCGACGGCCTGTGCTACTACGACATCGTGCGCGGTGGAATGGACAAAGGCGTTGGCCTTGCCGACCTGTGCGAAAAGATGGGCCTGACACTGGCCGATGCCGTGGCGGCAGGCGATTCTGCCAACGATGTGGCCATGCTGAAGGCAGCGGGCCTTGGCTGCTGCATGGCAAACGGCACGCCGGACGCAAAGGCTGCCGCCGACCGCATCATTGGCGATGTGCGGGAGGACGGCCTTGCCGACCTGATCGATGAGCTGTGGTTCGACGGCCCCAGAGCAGAGCCGTCCGGCCGCGACCTTGGCTCGCCTTGGGATAAAATTGAAAGTGCAGGCGGACAATGAGCTTTGAACCGGTGTATAACGAACACAGCCGGGCGCTGATCCTTGGCACATGGCCCAGCCCCAAAAGCCGGGAGATGGCCTTTTACTACGGCCACCCGCAGAACCGCTTCTGGCCCGTGCTGGCCGCGCTGACCGGGGAGCCGGTGCCTGCCCGTGAGGACATTGAAGCCAAAAAGCAGATCATCCTGCGCCATGGGCTGGCCCTTTGGGACACGCTGGAACGCTGCACCATCACCGGCGCAGCGGATGCTTCCATCAAGGATGCAGTGCCGAATGATATTGCCGCTCTGCTGGCAAAGGCACCCATCGAAGCAGTATTCTGCAACGGAGCCACCGCATACCGGATCTATACAAAGTATCTGCAGCCGGTGTCCGGCATTGCAGCGGTAAAGCTGCCCAGCACCAGCCCGGCAAACGCTGCCTGCCGCCCGGAAAAGCTGCGCGAAACCTGGGGCGCGGCCCTCTTGCCGTGGATCAACAAATGATGGCAAGGTTGTAAATTATCCGTGAAAGCCTTGCGTTTTTCGCGGGGTGCGGTATTATGGATAACATAAGGGGCAATGCCCCGGACAAGGAGAAGAAACATGAGCAAGATCATCCGCACCAGAAAGCCCAGCGTTCTGCCATTTTATGCAATGGCACTGGTCTTTTTGGTATTGTGCGCGGTACTGCCGGTGTATAAGCTGTGGGCGCTGCTGGCGGCGCTGGGCGGTGCATTTGTGGCCTTTGGTGCGGCACAGAAGGTCTGCCCGCCCCGGGTGGTGGAGCACGAAGTGCCTTTCCACACCGGTGTGGAGGATGTGGACGCGATGCTGACCGACATCCAGCAGAAACTGGATACCCTGCACACCCTCAACGAGCAGCTGCCGGACCCGCAGCTCTCTGCCGCCATGACCCGCATGGAAAAGGCGGGCCGCTCCATTGTGGAAGCGGTGGAAGCAAACCCGGAAAAGGCAAAGCAGGTGCGCAGGTTCGCAAACTACTACCTGCCGGATGCGGTGAACGTTCTGCAGCAATATGCAAAGCTGGCAAAGCAGGGCGTGCGCGGCGAGAATGCCGCAGCCATCCGTACCGAGGTGGAGCACAATGCTGCTTCCATTGCCACGGCGTTTGAAAACCAGCTGGATGCCCTGTACGCCGCCGAGAGCATGGACCTTTCGGCAGATATCACGGTGCTGCAGAACATGCTCAAAGGGCAGGGCCTGAGCTAAGAAAAAAGGTAAACGGTATTTGGAAAGGAAGGAATCTCTTATGGCAGACAATACATTCAACTTTGATCTGGATGCACCCGCTGTGCCCACCCTGACGCTGGACCCCGCCCCGGCAGAAGAGGAAAAGGCAGCACCCGCCCAGCAGGAAGCTGCCGCACCGGAGCAGCCGCAGGTGAACCTGACCCCAGAAGAACAGGACATGGTGGATCAGTTTGCTGAAAAGATCGATATTACCAACAGCCAGCAGGTGCTGCAGTACGGCTCCGCCTGTCAGAAGAAGATCGGCGATTTTTCCGAGGCCGCCCTTTCCAAGGTGGCCACCAAGGATCTGGGCGAAGTGGGCGATATGATCACCAGCCTGATCGGTGAGCTGAAGAGCTTTGATGCAGGCGAGGAAGAAAAAAAGGGCATCCTCGGCTTCTTCAAGAAGAAGGGCGACCAGCTGGATGCCATGAAGATGAAGTACAACAAGGCCGAGACCAACGTGGAAAAGATCCAGTCCATGCTGGAGGGCCATCAGGTGCAGCTGCTCAAGGACATCGCCATGCTGGATAAGATGTACGAGCTGAACATGGCCTACTTCAAGGAGCTGAGCATGTATATCCTTGCCGGCAAAAAGAAGCTGGCCGATGTGCGCGCAAACGAGCTGCAGCAGGCCATGGATAAGGCCAAGGTTTCCGGCCTGCCGGAGGATGCACAGGCGGCTCGTGATCTGGCCGACCAGTGCGAACGCTTTGAGAAGAAGCTCTATGATCTGGAGCTGACCCGCAACATCAGCCTGCAGATGGGGCCGCAGATCCGCCTGCTGCAGAACAACGACACCATGATGGCAGAGAAGATCCAGTCCACCATCGTCAACACCATCCCCCTGTGGAAGAACCAGATGGTGCTGGCACTGGGTCTGGCCCACAGCCAGCAGGCCATGCAGGCTGAGCGTGCCGTGACCGACATGACCAACGACCTGCTCAAGAAGAACGCCGAGGCCCTGAAGATGGGTACCATCGAGACCGCAAAGGAATCTCAGCGCGGTGTGGTGGACATCGAGACCCTGCAGCAGACCAACAAGAGCCTGATCGAGACGCTGGACGAGCTGAACAAGATCCAGAGCGAGGGCCGCGCAAAGCGCGCTGCCGCCGAGCAGGAGCTGAACCGCATCGAGGACGAACTGAAAGCAAAAATGATGGAGATCCGGAGCTGAGATGGCAAACGCAGATTTTTCGCAAAAACAGAACAGCACTTCCGGCGGTTTTGACGCGGGCAGCTACCGCGAACAAAAGCAGCCGGAGCAGGCCGTGCCGCTGACACCTCTGCAGCAGAAGCTGGCAGGGCTGGAAGCAAAGCTGCCCGCAGCCCTTTCCACCCGCGCAGCTGCACTGGCGCTGAGCGTGGTGGTGATGCTGGCGGCCTTTTTGGGCTTTGGCAGCGCCAAGCTGCGCAGCCGGTACAACGAAGTCCGCAAATGGTACACGGTGGGTGTGGCGGCAGACAACGGCTATAACCTCAACGAGGAGCTGACCACCCGCATGAACACGGCGGCAAACATCATCACCACCGCCGGCAGCACGCTGGGAGCGGACAGTGCCGAGGTGCAGGCCGCACAGAGCGCGCTGAGCGATTTTACCGCCTGTCTGGAAGCCGTGCAGAACGGCGGCAGAAGTCAGGCACCCACCTCGCTGCCCTATTATCAGGGCAGCACGATGCATGCGCTGTATCAGGCCAACGAGGTGCTGGGGTCGCGGATCGATCAGCTCTACGCAAAGCTGCAGGAGCAGGCCGCAGACCCCATGAAGATGGGCGCAGTGCAGGGCCAGTACGGCCAGTTCAACAGTGCGGCTACCATCATCGGCACCCTGAAATACAACGATGCCGTTTACGACTACCAGAAAGAGACCGGCGGCTTCCCGGCCAGCGTGCTGGGAGCCATTGCCGGTGTAAAGGAGGTTGAACCCTTCGCATGAAAAATTTTGCAAAACGCGTAAGCGCTCTGGTGCTGGCCCTTGTGGTGGGCGCAGCGGCCCTGTGCCCGGCGGCCTTTGCCGCCGCCAGCCTGCCGGACCTGCCCAGAGACGAATGTGTGGTGGATGATGCCAACATCCTGAGCGACAGCACTACCCAGACCATCGTTGATCTGAACAACCAGCTGCAGTCCAGCTGCAACGGAGCACAGATCGGCGTACTGACTGTAGATTATACGGGTAATTATTCCACTGAGGATTATGCAACACAGGCCTTCAACGCCTGGGGCATCGGCTCGGCTTCCGAGAACAACGGTGTGCTGATCCTGCTGGTGATGGAGTCGCCCATCTACGAGGATGGCGATTACTACGTGACCTACGGCGACGGCTTCCGCAACACCACGCTGGAAAGTCAGGCCAGCGCCCTCGCTCAGACCATGGAAGGTGATTTTGTTAACCGCGATTACAGCGATGCAGTAATCACCTGTGCCAACAATGTGGCCAGCACCATTGCGGATATCTACGGTGTGAGCCTTTCGGGCAATAATGGCAGCTATGCCCAGCCGGACGACGGCCCCACCACTTTTGAGGATGTCGTTCTGGGTATCGTGATCCTGTTCATGTCCCTGATGGTGATGCTGATCATCGTACTGTTCGTGTTCCGGGTGTTCATTGCACCCATCGGCCACGCAGCAGGCTGGAACTGGGGTCCCTTCGCATGGGGCTACATGGCAGGTTCGGCCCGTCGGCACCGTCCCGGCCCGCCGCCCCCTCCGGGCCCCGGCTTCGGCCCCGGATACGGCCCGGGCTATGGCCCCGGCCCCCGCAATGACCGGCCCCGCCCACCCCGGAACAATAACCGCCGTCCGCCCCGTCCTCCCATGGGCGGCAGCTTTGGCGGCGGGTCCTTCGGTGGCGGCAGCTTTGGTGGCGGCTCCTTTGGCGGCGGCTCCTTCGGTGGAATGGGCGGCGGCGGCAGCCACGGCGGCGGCGGTGGCCGCGGCCGTTAAAAACACAAAAACACGGAGAACTGCTGTGGGCGGTATGCCTGCGGCAGTTCTCTTTTTAGGTTTTAGGTGTGAAGGAAATTCATTTGACAAATCAACTTTGCTAACCTATACTGAGAAACATGCATAATAAGCCAGAAATAAAGGCTCTGAGGGCGGAAAAGCCGCAGAGCAGGGAACGATAAAAATAGAGGGAGAAAACCATGCTGACTCTGGATAAGATCTACCATGCAGCCTTTGTGCTCAAGGATGTTGCCCGCAAGACCGACCTCATCGAGGCACCCAAGCTCTCCAAGGACTGCCAGCTGTACCTGAAAACCGAAAACCTGCAGGCCACCGGCAGCTTTAAGGTGCGCGGTGCTTACTATAAGATCAGCCAGCTTTCCGAGGAGGAGAGCGCCAAGGGCGTGATCGCCTGCTCTGCCGGCAACCACGCACAGGGCGTGGCGCTGGCTGCTACCCGCCGCGGCATCAAGAGCATCGTCTGTATGCCGGACGGTGCCCCCATCATGAAGGTGGAGAATACCAAGAATCTGGGCGCAGAGGTGTGTCTGGTGCCCGGCACCTACGATGATGCCCACGACAAGGCTGTGGAGCTGCAGGAAGAGACCGGCATGACCTTTATCCACCCCTATGACGATGAGCAGGTCATCGCGGGACAGGGAACCATTGGTCTGGAAATTCTGGATCAGCTGCCGGATGTGGATGCGGTCGTTGTGCCGGTGGGCGGCGGCGGCCTGATCTCCGGCGTGGCCTTTGCCATCAAGAGTCTGCGCCCGGAGGTGAAGGTCTATGGCGTACAGGCCGAGGGTGCACCCAGCATGTACCGCAGCCTGCACGAGCATAAGTACCAGACCCTGAAAGCCGTTTCTACCTTTGCAGACGGCATTCAGGTCAAGACTCCCGGTGAGCTGACCTACCAGATCTGTGAGCAGTATGTGGACGACATCGTGACCGTGAGCGAGGATGAGACCGCTGCCGCCATCCTCTCGCTGATGGAGAACCAGAAGCTGGTTGCCGAGGGTGCCGGAGCCGTGCCGGTGGCTGCAGTGCTGTTCCACAAGCTGCCGGTCGAGGGCAAAAAGGTGGCCTGCGTCGTCTCCGGCGGCAACATCGATGTGAACATCCTCAACCGCGTGATCACCCGTGGTCTGGTCATGAGCGGCCGCAAGGCGAACATGACCATTGCGCTGGAGGACAAGCCCGGCCAGCTCAAGAAGGTGGCCGAGATCGTGTCCCGCTGCGGCAGCAATGTGGTGTCGGTGCAGCACGATGGCTCCGATCCCAATATGCCCATTTCCAGCTGCTTCCTCAAGCTCACCCTTGAGACCCGCGATGCCGAGCAGATCGAGCAGATCCGTGCAGAGCTTGCAAAAGAGGGTTTCCAGCTTGTGAGCGAAAGAGTATAATAGAAGAAAAAAAGAAAGGATCGTTTTATCATGAAAGTTGTTTCCACTTCCAACGCACCCGCAGCCATCGGCCCTTACAGCCAGGCGATCGATCTGGGCAATATGGTGTTTGTTTCCGGCCAGATCCCGGTAGACCCTGCTACCGGCAAGATGGCCGATACGGTTGAAGAGCAGGCTGCACAGAGCCTTGCAAACCTCAGGGCCATTCTGGCCGAGGCTGGCCTTTCCATGGCAAATGTGGTCAAGACTGTCATTTTTCTGGCCGATATCAACGATTTTGCCGCTGTGAATGCCGTGTATGCCAAGGCCTTTGCTGAGCCGTTCCCTGCCCGCAGCTGCGTGCAGGTGGCCGCCATCCCCAAGGGCGCAAAGCTGGAGATCGAGTGCATCGCCGTGCGCGAATAATCAGGCCTAAACACAAAAGGGGCTGTGCCAGCGGCACAGCCCCTTTTGCATGTATGAGGAAGAATGAGAACAGCAATTACGGGCGCAGACCCATGCCGCCCTCCAGCGTGAGGGTCTCGCCGGACAGATACTTGAAGTCCGGCATGGCCAGCTGCACGCATACCCGGCCGATCTCGGTCTCGGGGTTGGCGTAGTGGCCCATGGGCGGCATCTTGACGTTGGCTTTGAACGCATCTGGGTATGCCTGCTGGAACTGCTCCAGCTTGGCGGTCCAGGCCAGCGGGCAGATCACGTTGACATTGATGCCATCCTTGCCCCACTCAGTAGCGGCCACGCGGGACAGGCCGCGGATGCCCTCCTTGGCGGCAGCGTAGGCGCACTGGCCAAAGTTGCCAAATAAGCCTGCACCGGATGCAAAGTTGATCACGCTGCCCTTGGACTTGGCCAGATAGGGATAGCAGGCCTTCATATAGTAAAATGCAGCGTACAGGCCGGAATAAAGGGCCAGATCAAACTGCTCGGTGGTGTGCTCTGCCAGCGGCACGCCGGAAGCGGATGCCTGTGCGTTGTTCACCAGCACTTGAATGCCACCAAAGGTATCCACAGCCTGATTGACGACATTTTGCACGGTGGCTTCGTTGTCGGTGCCTGCACACACATCTGCCTGCACCGGCAGAACGCGGATGCCATACTTGGCTTCCAGCTCGTTTTTTGCCTCTTCCAGTTTTTTTACATTACGGCCAGTGATGACCAGATTTGCGCCCTCTTTTGCAAAGGCGGTGGCAATGCCATAGCCGATGGAGCCGCAGCTGCCATCGGAAAGTACGGCGCGGCCTGCGCCGGTGATGATAGCGGTCTTACCCGTTAAAAAGCCCATAGTTGCCCTCCAGAAGTGCTCAATTGGTATATCAATTGGCTGATGTTGGCCATATTATAGCCTGTATTTCAATAGAATGCAAGGCTTTTTACCGATAAATAAAAAATAGACAAAGAATGCCGAGAAAGTGAAAAAATTCACGACTTCTCGGCATTTTGTGAAAGATTTATCAGAGACTTTGATGTTAAAATAAAGACAAACTAATTACTTCTGCACGCCCGCCTCGCACTGCTCAATAAACTGCTTTGCCACGCGGGGGCTGCGGCCGCCGGCGCGGATGGCAAAGGCTTCGGCTTTGACCAGCAGCTGATCCATCGGCATGTCGATGCCGTGCTGCTTTGCCAGTTCGGCCAGAATGGTCTCAAACCGGGCCTTCTCCGGCCGCTGGAAAGTGACCGTCAGGCCGAATCGGGCGGAAAGGCTCATCAGCTCCTGCCGGGTATCGGCTTCGTGGATGTCGTCGCCGGTGCGGTCGGTCAGTGTTTCTTTAATAAGGTGGCGGCGGTTGGAGGTGGCGTATACCGCAATGTTTTTGGCTCTGCCGCCCACGCTGCCCTCCAGAATGGCCTTCAGGGCGGCAAAGTTGTCGTCGTTGGCGGTAAAGCTCAGGTCGTCGATGAACAGGATGAATTTGAGCGGGTTCGCGGCCAGCTTGTCCATCAGATCCGGGATCTGGTAGAGCTGGTTCTTCTTCACTTCCACCAGCCGCAGGCCTTCAGGTGCAAACTCATTGGCAATGGCTTTCACCGCACTGGACTTGCCGGTGCCTGCATCGCCGTACAGCAGCACATTGTTGGCGGGCATCCCGGCCAGCAGGGCCTTTGTGTTGGCAATGACCTTTTCGCGCTCCTTCTCGTAGCCGGGCAGCTCGGAAAGGCGCTGAGGGTCCGGGTATTTCACCGGCACCAGCTGGCCGTTCTCCACCGTGAACACATGGTGCTTGGCAAACATGCCATAGCCCTTTTTTCCCACCTCGCTCATGCGCTGGGCGTAGGCGGCAGGCAGGTCGATGCTGGAGGTCTCCCACCGGGGCAGGAATGCCAGCTCCTGCGCCTGCCCTGTGGCAGAACCGGCAGCGGCCAGCAGCTCGTCCAGCGTCAGGCCGCACAGAGCCTGCAGAAAAGCCAGTTCACTGTCCAGCGCAGTCTGCAGTGCAGGAGCAAGGGTGCCCGATGCAGCCTGACGCACGCAGACGGTCTCGGCTTCCAGCACAGCGGCGCTGAGGTAGCTGCCCCAGTTGGTGGTGTGCTCGAACAGTGCGGCTTCAAATTGGGCCACAGCGTCGCACACCGGGCCATAGCCGGGCGCACCGGCTTCCATGCGGTCGGTCAGGTCCACAAGCTTTGCCACAACGGGGTCGTCCAGCAGGCTGCGGAAAACAACAAGCCCGTGCAGCCGGGCATTCCATTCTCTCAATTTCATATTCCTGTCCTCTGGTTGGTCTTAAATTAAACGCGCGGGCGCGCATATCAGAAGTATACAGCGCATTCTGCCATGGCGCAAGAGGTGTTCAATTAACTTCATGTTTGGGGTGATTCAGGTTACAAATTGTCGATTGACAAAAGGCCGATTTATAGTATAATTTACATCAACAAATGCGCAGATGGGAAAAAGTACCACACGATCCCCACTGTTCAGAGAGCTGCCGTCTGGTGCAAGGCAGTCAGTGCTTCGTGCGGAAAATCATCCCGGAGCAGCCTGCCCAACGGGTGCAAAACCCTTGTAAGCAGCGCCGGTTGCAGCCGTTACCGTGCAGGGCTTTGTTGGAAGCCCGTGAGAGGGTGTGCACAGCACGCCAACGAGAGTGGTACCGCAGAGAGCTTGATGATCACAAGGTCTTTGTCTCTTGATAACAGGGGACAAAGGCCTTTTCTTTTAAAAAGAAGCTCCCCGGGAACGTGTAAAAAGTGGAAAAAGGTTAGGAAAACAGGAGAAACTCACCATGCAGTTGAATGGTTCTCAGATTTTTGTGGAGGTCCTCTGCGAGCAGGGCGTGGATACCCTTTTTGGTTATCCCGGCGGCGCAGTGCTGAACCTTTACGATGAGCTGTATAAGAATTCTGACCGCATCACCCATGTGCTGACGGCGCATGAGCAGGGCGCGGCCCACGCGGCAGACGGTTATGCCCGTGCCACCGGCCGCACCGGTGTGGTGCTGGCCACCAGCGGCCCGGGTGCCACCAATCTGGTCACCGGCATTGCCACCGCTTACATGGACTCGGTGCCCATGGTGGCCTTCACCGGCAACGTAGCCACGGCGGGCCTTGGCAAGGACGGCTTTCAGGAAGCCTACATTGAGGGCATCACGATGCCCATTACCAAGCACAACTTCACGGTGCGCCGTGTGGAAGAGCTGGCCGATACCATGCGCTCTGCCTTCCGTATTGCACAGAGCGGCCGCAAGGGCCCGGTGCTGGTGGATATCCCCAAGGACGTGACGGCGGCGGTATGCGAGTTCACCCCCAAAAAGCCGGAGCCCATCCGCACCGTGACCACCTTTAATGCAGAGCAGGTCAAGTGGGCAGCGGATCTTATCAATGCGGCCCAGCGACCGCTGGTCTACTTTGGCGGTGGCGTGCGCAGCGCAGCCTCCTGCCAGCCGCTGCGTGATCTGCTGCACAAGGCAGAGATCCCGGCCACCTACACCCTGATGGCCGCAGGCGTCGTGCCCTACGGCGACCCGATGAACATTGGCATGGTGGGTATGCACGGCTGTTACACCTCCAATCGTGCCGTGGCCGACTGCGACGTGCTGATTGCAGTGGGCACCCGCTTCTCGGACCGTGTGGCCCTGAACCCCAAGACCTTTGCAAAGAACGCCACCATCATCCAGATCGACATCGACCCCAGTGAGCTGGGCAAGAATGTGGAGGTCGATCTTTCTATCGTGGGCGATGCCGCTTACGTGCTGAACGCCATGCTGCCGCAGATCGAGGAAAAGAAGCATCCCGACTGGATGAAGATGATCCGTGAGTGGCAGGCACAGGATTACCACCCGGTGTCCGACCCCACTCGCCTGATGCCCCATCAGGTGATCGGCGAGGTGTGCAACCAGTGCGGCCCCGAAGCCGTGTATGTGACCGATGTAGGCCAGCACCAGATGTGGGCGGCGCAGTATCTGCGCCACGCCAAGAGCCGCGGCTTTATCACCAGCGGCGGTCTGGGCACCATGGGCTTTGGCTACGGTGCAGCCATTGGCGCACAGATGGCTCTGGGCCGCGACCAGCGGGTGGTCATGTTTACCGGCGACGGCTCCTTCCACATGAACCTGAACGAGGCCTGCACCGCCGTGAGCTATGAGCTGCCCATCATCACCGTGATCTTCAACAACTCGGTGCTGGGCATGGTGCGCCAGTGGCAGACCACCTTCTACGAAAAGCGCTACAGCCAGACCGATCCCCACCGCAAGACGGACTTCGTCAAGCTGGCCGAGGGCTTTGGCCTGAAAGGCTACCGCTGCAGAAACCTGCCGGAGTTTCAGGCTGCTTTTGCGGATGCGATGAAGCAGAAAGGCCCTACCTGGATCGAGTGCATCATCGATAAGGACGAAAAGGTGCTGCCCATGATCCCCGGCGGCGGCGACATCAACGATATCATCATGGAATAAGGAGGGCACAGCAATATGGAATCCAACAAGCGCAGGGTCATCAGCCTGCTGGTGGACAACCAGAGCGGTGTTCTGGCCCGTGTGTCCAACCTGTTCTGCCGCCGCGGCTTCAACATCGACAGCCTGACGGTCTCGGCCACCAACGACCCGGCAGTCAGCCGCATCACCGTGACCATTACCAGCGATGACAAGGCCCTCAAGCAGTTGATCCTGCAGACCGAACGGCTGGAAGTTACCCGTCAGGTGTTCGTGCTGGACGGCGAAAAATCTCTGGAACGGGAACTGCTGCTGCTGAAGGTAGCATCCGATGTGCACAACCGCAGCGAGCTGCGGGAGATCGCCAGCATCTACAAGGCCAAGATCATCGACCTTTCGCCGGACAGCATGGTGTTCGAGCTGATCGGCAAGCCGGATAAGATCGATGCCTTCCTGAAAATGTTTACAGATTACAAAATTTTGGAGCAGTGCCGCACCGGCGTTACCGCACTGGAGCGCGGCGGGATGCATCAGCATATGCAGAAGCCTCCGCAGGAGGTGCGCGAAGCACAGCTGCCTCTGCCGGGGACCCACTGCCCGGAACGGACCTGAGATTTTCCGCTCTCAAGGAGCGAAAAAATAAAATGTTTACAATCAGCCACTGAATAAACACAAAACAAAAAGGAGAACAACTACCATGGCTATCAAGAAATACTACGATTCCGACTGCAACCTCGGCGTGCTGGACGGCAAGACCGTCGCTGTCATCGGCTTCGGCAGCCAGGGCCACGCACACTCTGAGAATCTTGCCGAGAGCGGCGTGAACGTCGTCGTCGGCCTGCGCAAGGGCTCTGCTCACTGGGAGAAGGCTTCTGAGTTCGCAGCAACTCACGAGAACTTCAAGGTCATGGAAGTGGAAGAAGCTGCCAAGGCCGGCGACGTTGTCATGATGCTGGTGCCCGACGAGCTGTGCGCTGATATCTATAACAAGCAGGTGGCTCCCTACATGACCGAGGGCAAGGCACTGGCCTTTGCACACGGTTTCAACATCCACTTCAAGACCATCACCGCTCCTAAGAACGTTGACGTTATCATGATCGCTCCCAAGGGCCCCGGCCACATCGTCCGCCGCCTGTACACCGAGGGTGAGGGCTGCCCCTCTCTGATCTGCGTGGAGCAGGACTACACCGGCAAGGCTAAGGATATTGCTCTGGCATACGCTTCCGGCATCGGCGCTGGCCGTGCAGGCATCCTGCAGACCACCTTCAAGGAGGAGACCGAGACCGACCTGTTCGGCGAGCAGGCAGTGCTGTGCGGCGGTGTTTCCGAGCTGATCCACGCCGGCTTCGACACGCTGGTGGAAGCTGGCTACGAGCCCGAGATGGCATACTTTGAGACCTGCCACGAGATGAAGCTGATCGTTGACCTGATCAACGAGGGCGGCTTCTCCAAGATGCGTTACTCCATCTCCAACACCGCTGAGTACGGCGACTACCGCACCGGAAAGCGCCTGATCACTGCCGAGACCCGCAAGGAGATGAAGAAGGTCCTGACCGAGATCCAGGACGGCACCTTCGCTTCCGAGTTCCTGACCGAGATGAGCCCCAGTGGCGGCCGCAAGGTGCACTTCCTGGCAAAGCGCCGCATGGAAGCAGAGCTGCCCATCGAGAAGGTCGGCGCAGAGCTGCGCAGCATGATGAGCTGGCTGAAGAAGTAAGGGGAAAACCCTCTCAGGCCGCCTTTCGGCGGCCAGCTCCCCCGAAAGGGGGAGCTTTTGTTGAAAGTGGAAACCTTATAGATCCTCCGCAAAAACCTCTCCCCTTTGGGAGAGGTGGCACGGCGTAGCCGTGACGGAGAGGTTTTTTGTCAGAAAAGAGGATTTGAAATGAGAAGCGACAATGTGACCAAGGGCTCGGAGCGCGCCCCGAACCGAAGCCTGTTTTACGCACTGGGCTACACCAAGGAAGAACTGGAGCGCCCGCTGATCGGCGTGGTTTCCGCATACAGCGAGATCGTGCCCGGCCATATGAATCTGGACAAGATCGCCGATGCCGTCAAGGCCGGCGTTGAGATGGCAGGCGGCACCCCCATCCTGATCCCCGCCATTGGCGTGTGCGACGGCATCGCCATGGGCCATGTGGGCATGAAGTACAGCCTTGCATCCCGTGAGCTGATCTGCGACAGCGTGGAGACCATGCTCATGGCCCACCAGCTGGACGGTCTGGTGCTGGTGCCCAACTGCGATAAGATCGTGCCCGGCATGGTGATGGCAGCGGTGCGCATGGATGTGCCCGCTGTGGTCTGCTCCGGCGGCCCCATGCTGGCCGGTACCTACGGCGGCGAAGAGGTCAGCCTTTCCAAGATGTTTGAGGCTGTGGGTGCCTACAAGGCCGGTATGATCACCGAGGATCAGCTGGAAGACTGCACCTGCAACTGCTGCCCCAGCTGCGGCAGCTGCTCCGGCATGTACACCGCCAACAGCATGAACTGCCTGTGCGAGGCCATCGGCATCGCACTGCCCGGCAACGGCACCATTCCTGCCGTCTACTCCAAGCGTCTGCAGCTGGCAAAGCACGCCGGTATGGCCATCATGGAAATGGTGCGCAAGGGCATCACCGCACGCCAGATCATCAACGAGCGCTCCATCCGCAACGCTCTTACCTGCGATATGGCGCTGGGCTGCTCCACCAACACCGTGCTGCACCTGCTGGCCATCGCCTATGAGGCCGGTGTGCCCATCGACCTGAAGCTGTTCAATGAGATCAGCGCCAAGACCCCGAACCTGTGCCATCTGGCACCGGCCGGCCCCACCCACATGCCGGATCTCTACGCCGCAGGCGGCATCCCCGCCGTGCAGGCAGAGCTGGCCAAGAAGGGCCTGCTGGATCTGGATGTGCCCACCGTTACCGGCAAGACGCTGGGCGAGAACATCAAGGGCGCACACATCCTGAACGACAAGGCCATCCGTCCCATCGACAACCCCTATTCCCAGACCGGTGGTCTGCAGATCCTGTGGGGCAACATTGCACCGGACGGCTGTGTGGTCAAGCGCAGCGCCGTGGCCCCCGAGATGCAGCAGCATTCCGGCCCGGCCCGCGTGTTCAACAGCGAGGACGAGGCCATTGCCGCCATCTATGCGGGCAAGATCGTCCCGGGCGATGTGGTGGTCATCCGCTACGAAGGCCCCAAGGGCGGCCCCGGTATGCGTGAGATGCTGAACCCCACCTCCGCTCTGGCCGGCATGAAGCTGGACAAGACGGTGGCTCTCATCACCGACGGCCGCTTCTCCGGCGCAAGTCGCGGTGCAGCCATCGGCCATGTGAGCCCGGAGGCTGCTTCCGGCGGCCCCATCGGCCTGATCGAGGAGGGAGATACCATCAACATTGATATCCCCAATGCCTCCATCACGCTGGAGGTCAGCGATGAAGTTCTGGCCCAGCGCAAGGCAAAGTATGTTGCACCCGAGCCCAACATCAAAACCGGCTGGCTGAGCCGCTACGCACGCATGGTCACCAGTGCAAATCTGGGCGCTGTGCTGAAGTAAAAACTCCCTCAGTCAAACCCTTGCGGGTTTGCCAGCTCCCCCGGAGGAGGAGCCTTTTCCGTCTTATTGCGATGACGGAAGGAGTTTATCGTCCCCCACAAACAACAAAATCCCCGCTGTGCAGCTGCACAGCGGGGATTTTTTGCGATACGATGTTATTCTCCGTGGCCGAACAGCACCGCACGGAAGGTGCGGAAGATGATGCGCCAGTCCACCAGAAAGCTGCGCTCCTTGACGTACTTCACATCCAATGCCATCCATTCGTCAAAGCTCAGCTGGTTGCGGTGCGGCGCGATCTGCCAGTAGCAGGAAAGGCCGGGTGTCACGTACAGCCGCTGCCATTCATAGGGCGTGTACTGGGCTACCTCGCGGGGCAGCGCCGGGCGCGGGCCTACAATGCTCATATCGCCCTTGAGGATGTTCACCAGCTGCGGCAGCTCGTCGATGCTGGTCTTGCGGATGAAATGGCCCACACGGGTGATGCGCGGGTCATCCTTCATCTTGAACACCGGGCCGTCCATCTCGTTGTCCTTCAGCAGATCGTTGAGCTTGCTCTCGGCGTTCGGGCACATGGAACGAAACTTGTACAGCCGGAACAGCTTGCCATTGCGGCCCACCCGCCACTGGCTGAAGATGGGGCTTGAACCCGGGCTGTCAAGCCAGATCGCAAGGCTGGTGATGAGCAGCAGCGGCGAAAGCACCACCAGCGCCAGCAGAGAAAAGAAGATATCCTGTGCGCGGCGCACACACCAGTAGGTACGGTGCTCGTACAGGTTTGTTTTGCGGTCGATGGTGACTGGTTTGCGGATGCCAAACTCCGCGCCAGGTTCCTCCATCCAACCAGTCTGCAGCCAGTATTCCGCCTCTGGCGCAGTTGTTGCGGATGTCATGATTCGTTTCACTCCATTTTCCGGTTGATACTATAAAATAGGGGAGAGTCCCCAATCTCTCTCCATGCAGCTTTTTGCACCATATTGAGCAGCAAAACTGCACATTTTTATTATAATATCATGTATCTCAGTGGATTGCAAGCAGGATGCGGAGGCTTCAACTGATATAACGGCAAATGTGAAAAATACAGGGGGGGGGTAAGCTACACTTTACCCGAACAGGCTCTTTGTATTGTGCATATATACGGAAAGGACTAATCCAACACAGATATACAGCATCAGCACCGAGCTGCCGCCCGCAGAATAGAAGGGCAAGGTGACACCGATGACCGGCAGCAGACGCAGATTCATGCCCACGTTCACGGCGATCTGCGCCATCAAAGCACCGCCGATGCCGGCGCAGATGTAGCTGCCCAGCAGGTCTTCGCTGCGCGCACCGGTGGCAAAGGTCTTGATCACCAGTGCCAGCAGTGCCCCCAGCACGATGCACAGGCCAACAAAGCCAATGGCATTGCCCATCCAGCTGAGAATAAAGTCGTTGTGGGCATTGGGCACGCTGTAGTACCGGCCGCTGAACAGGCCGTTGCCGAAGATGCCGCCGGAGCCGATGGCGATCTCGCCGCGCTGCTGCTGATAGATGATGTTTTTCCAGGTGGCTTCGTTGGGTGCCCAGCCGGTGGTATTCTCCGGGTCGATAACGGCCAGAATGCGGTACCACTGGTAGCCCTTGCCGATCTTATCGCTGAAAAAGGCAAACGCCGCCGCCACGGCCACAGCTGCCGCCGAGATGGCACCGATGATATACTTCCAGCTCAGGCCCGCTGCAAACATCATGCAGCAGCCGATGATGGCGTAGATGATGGCGGTGCCGTCGTCGCCCTGAATGTGGATAATGAGGATGGGCGCGGCCAGATGCAGCAGAAGCTTTGCCAGCTCCTTTGGCTCGTTGATGCGGCTGCGCACATTGTTCAGGTGCATGGCAAAGGTAAGGATAAAGCTGATCTTTGCCAGCTCCGTGGGCTGGAAGGTAAAGCCGCCCAGCTTGTACCAGGAGTAGTTGTCGGTGTCACCGGCGTTGAAGCCGATGGTCAGCGGGCCGATGGCCACATTGCGGATGAACAGCGTGGGCAGCACCAGACCCCATGTCAGGGCTACATGCACCGGCCACACCTTGACAAGGCTGCGGTAGTCGATGCAGGAGAGCAGCAGTGCGATCACGATGCCAAGCCCGGCTGCTGCCGCCTGCACCAGCGCGCGGCGGTAATCGCCGATGCCGGTAATGGCACCAGTGATCTCGTCCGTGGCAAAGCCATTGCCCTGCTTTGCGGCCCAGGAGGCCAGAGCCACCACCGCCATGGTGCTGCTGAAGATGCACAGCAGCAGATAGATCTTATCGGTTCGTTTAAAATATTGTCGAATGCTTTCCAAGAAAGCACCACCTTTCGTTCCCAGATGCACACCGGGTTTTGCCGCTGCAGCGGGCAATACCAACCCAGTTTATCCTATTATACACAGCCTGCACACCGTTTGCAATCCACCGGGTGTGACAGCTTTGCAAAATCCACACGAATGCTTGACAAAGCAGACCGCACCATCTACAATGAAGGTGCAGCAGAAAGCTCCTTTGCAGAGCGCCTGCCGCGCAAAGAAAATGGCAGGAAGATGCCTGCTGGAAAAGGGCGGCGTGCCGCATTGGGCGGCAGATATGCCCGGAGGAAATGGGAATGGAACACGATATGCTCCGCCGTTTTGGGTGTGCACTGTGCGCTCTGGCTTTCGCGCTCACAGCGCTGCCCACAGCGGCTTTTGCACAGCAGCCGGAAGAACAGGCGGCTGTGCAGCAGAGCCTTTCGGCCACAGATGTGCGCGAGATGCAGCAGGCAGATGCTGCTGTGACCGCACTGACCGGAGGCAGCGACTATGCACAGATGACCGAGGACGAGCGCACAGATGCTGCTTTGCAGCAGCTGGATGCGCTGACCGCACAGGGCCTTGTGAAGCAGGGGTCTGTCTACACCGATGCCGAAAACGGCATGATCAGCTTTACCTACAGCTGCGGCGCGCTGGGCGGCATCTTGCTTACCGACCCGGAGGAGGAGAACACCGCAGCCCTGCCGGAGCTGGACGAGAGCCAGCTGCAGGAGCTGGCAGAGAACAAGCGGGTGGGCACGGCGGCGATCTATTATGCGTTTGACAACACGATCAACAGCACCCGCTACCCGTATTATGCCTACATGCAGACCTATTGGGATTCGGTGGGCCTGCAGACGGATCTGGATACCACCGTTACTGTATCCGACCTGCGCAGGATGGGCCGTTACGACCTGTGCATCCTGAGCACCCACGGCGCGTACTACACCTATGAATACGGCTGGCTGTTCAAAAAGACTGCCACGGAACCGCTGATCCTGCTGACCGAGAGATCGGATTTCTGGAGCGATCTGCGCTATGGCTTTGACCTGCTGGCCCACCGCGTGGTTAAGGTGAACGGCATGTACGCCGTCAACGGCGATTTCTTCCGCAGTGCCTACCGCGGCAATGGCATCGTGCTCAGCGAGACCTGCGAGTTCTACGGCAAGAACGGCCATGTGGACACCTCTATGGCAGACGGCCTGCTGGCAGGCGGTGCCAAGGCGGTGATGGGCTATGTGAACAATGTCTACTCGGTGTATTCCCGCAGTATGCTGTGGGCCGCTGTGAACCGGATGATCGAGGGCGAAACGCTGGAACAGGCCGTGGACTATGCCAAGAACATCTACGGCACCGATGATATCATCTGGTACAACGAGCAGGGTGGCAGACGGCCCCATGCGGCGGCATCCTATGCGATGCTCAGCGGAGACCGAAGCGCTGCACTGCCCAACCCCTACACGGCAGCGGATGTGGATGCGGCGGCGTAAGCAACACACGGCATTGCACTTTTGCACAAAGTATATTATACTAAGGGACGGCAGAGCATTCTGCCGTCCCTTTTGCTTTATAAAATGAGGTAAGCTTCATGTCAGAATATATCACCCACTCCCGCGCCGAGACGGTGGCGCTGGGTGCCCGTATGGCCGCAGTGCTGGCACCGGGTTCGCTGGTTGCGTTCACCGGCGGGCTGGGCGCGGGCAAGACCGCCTTTACCGAGGGCCTTGCCGAGGGCCTTGGCTGCACCGACCCGGTGTCCAGCCCAACCTTTGCCATTGTGAACTACTACCGCGGCCCAAAGCCGCTGGCGCACTTTGACCTGTACCGTATTTCCACTGAGAACGACCTGTGTGCTGCAGGCTTTTACGATTATCTGGATCAGGGGGCCGTTGTGGCGGCAGAGTGGAGCGAGAACTTTGCAGACCTGCTGGCACTGGAAAACCCCATCCGGGTGGATATCCAGCGCGTGGACGAAAATACCCGCAGGATCACCATTGAGGGGGTAACGCTATGAACATCTTAGCTGTGGATACAGCGGGCAAAACGGCCGGTGTGGCTCTTTTGCAGGATGACCGCCTGCTGTACGAGGTGTATCTGGACGCAGGCATGACCCACAGCGAAACGCTGATGCCCATGATCGACACCTGCCTGAAGATGTGCGGCATGACCTGTGCAGAGATTGACTTGTACGGTGTCAACGCAGGCCCCGGCAGTTTTACCGGGCTGCGCATCGGTCTGGCGGCGGTCAAGGGTCTGGCCTTCCCGCGGGAAACGCTGTGCGCACCGGTCTCCACGCTGGAAGCACTGGCCGCAGCCCACACGGGCGAGGGCACTGTGCTGTGCGCACTGGATGCCCGCCGTGCGCAGGTATACAGTGCCGCGTTCGACCTTGCCACCCACAGCCGCCTGCTGGAAGACGATGCCCGGGCGGTGGCAGATCTGGCCGATTTTGTAGAAAATTGCAAAAAGCCCCTGTTTTTTGTTGGTGATGGCGCATCTCTGTGCTATAATAAATACGGCAGTGTGCCGGGCGTGCTGCAGGCACCTGCGGCTCTGCGCGGCGGGCGTGCTGCTGCAGTGGCCCTTGTGGCAAAGCAGATGGCCGAAGCTGGAAAGGCTGTGCTGCCGGAGGCTCTGCTGCCGGACTACCACCGCCTGAGTCAGGCCGAGCGGGAGCGCGCAGAGCGCCTTGCAGCAGAAGCTGCAGCCAATGCCGCCCAAAACAAGGAGCAGGCATAAAACCCTGCGTGACTGAGAGAAAGGAACATTTCCATGGCAAAACCCATTGCACTGGCCGCTGACCACGGCGGATTTGAACTGAAAGAAGCTGTCAAGGCGCATCTGAAGGAGCTGGGGCTGGAATACATCGATTTTGGCACCCATAGCACCGACAGCGTGGATTACCCCGATATGGCTGTGCCCGCCTGCGATGCAGTTGTGAGCGGCGAGTGCAGCAAGGCACTGCTGTTCTGCGGCACCGGCGTGGGCATCAGCATGGCAGCAAACAAGATCAAGGGCATTCGTGCCTGCTGCTGCTCTGACAGCTTCAGCTGCGAGTATACCCGCCGCCACAACGATGCCAACGCCCTGTGCATGGGCGGCCGCGTCGTGGGTGCAGGCTTGGCCTGCCAGCTGGTGGATATCTTCCTGAACACCGAGTTTGAAGGCGGCCGCCATCAGCGCCGCATCGACAAGCTGACCGCACTGGAGAACCGCTGATTCTTAGATTTGACGATTGGAATGGCCTCCGTTTTACTCTGGCCATGAATCAAGGAAAAAATATTTTTTTGATTTCGCGTTTGTCGCGGCCCCGACGCTTGTCAGGGCAAAGCCCTTCCATCTGCTATCGCAGATCGCTCGCCTGCTTGAAAGACCCACTGGGGCTTTCATTGCTGCGCAACCGCAGGGCCGCTCCAAACGCATTTTCACGAAAAAGGCCATAAGGGAAGATGAATCTTTTCGTTACGACCCTTCCTGTGAAAAAGAGCATTCAAAAAATCCGCAGATTTTTTGAATGCTCAAAATATAAAAATAAAATTTCCACTGACAATGGCGAAGCGCACGCAGAGCCGTTTCAGATCGTGATCCTGTACCCGATAGAGTTATCTATTTAAAATAAGGAGCGTGTTTTTATGACCCCGATGATCGTTGAGCATCCGCTGCTGCAGCACAAGCTGAGCATTCTGCGCAACAAGCAGACCGGCACCAAGGAGTTCCGTGACCTCGTTGGCGAGATCGCGACCCTGCTGTGCTACGAAGCGACCCGTGACCTGCCTCTGGAAGAGGTGGAGATTGAAACACCCATCACCATGGCAAAGACCAAGGTGCTGGCTGGCCGCAAGCTGGCTCTGGTGCCCATCCTGCGCGCAGGCATGGGTATGCTGGACGGTATGCTGACCCTGCTGCCCGCTGCAAAGGTGGGCTTCATCGGCCTGTACCGCGACGAGGAGACCCTGCAGCCTGTGGAGTACTTCTGCAAACTGCCGCAGGATATCGCAGAGCGCGATGTTCTGGTTCTGGACCCGATGCTGGCTACCGGCGGCAGCGCCATTGATGCCATCACCCAGATCAAGAAGCATGGCGCAAAGCGCATCAAGTTCATCGGCCTGATCGCCGCTCCGGAAGGCATCAAGGCCCTGCACGAGGCACACCCTGATGTGGACATCTACCTCGGTGCAGAGGATGACCACCTGAACGAGAACGGCTATATCGTTCCCGGTCTGGGCGACGCAGGCGACCGCATCTACGGCACCAAGTAAGAAACTGTATCACGGAAGGGCAGCTGGGAACAGCTGCTCTTTTTTGTGCAGACGAAAAGGGGAACGACGGCTGTCGTTCCCCTTTGTGCGTTATGGAAAAACTTAGATCTCGGCCAGAATGGCATCGCCCATGGCGGTGCAGCCAAGGCAGATGCAGCCCTCGCTCATGTTGTCGGCGGTGCGCAGGCCCTTGTCCAGCACCTTGTTCACGGCGGTCTCAATGGCATCGGCTTCCTCGGCCATGCCAAAGGAGTAGCGCAGCATCATGGCAGCAGACAGGATGCAGGCGGTGGGGTTCACGATGTCCTTGCCCGCAATATCGGGGGCCGAACCGTGGATGGGCTCATACAGGCCGCGGGTGCCGTCGCCCAGAGAGGAGGACGGGATCATGCCGATGGAGCCGGTGATCATGGAAGCCTCGTCCGACAGGATGTCGCCGAACATGTTCTCGGTAACGATCACGTCGAACTGGGCGGGGTTCTTGACGATCTGCATGGCGCAGTTGTCCACGAACATCTCGCTGTATTCCACATCCGGGTATTCGGCCTGCAGGCGGTGCATCACGCTTCTCCACAGACGGCTGGTGTCCAAAACGTTTGCCTTGTCCACGCAGCACAGTTTCTTGCGGCGCTTGCGTGCGGTCTCAAAGCCGATGCGGCCGATGCGCTCGATCTCATGCTCCGCGTAGGGCATGGAGTCGATGGCCTGCTTCTCGCCGCTGGCGAGGGTGTGGGTCTCGTGATTGCCAAAGTATACGCCGCCGATCAGCTCACGCACGATGATGAAATCGATGCCCTGTGCCACGATCTCGGGCTTCAGGGGGCTGGCAGGAGCCAGCTGCGGCCAGATCTTGGCCGGGCGGTTGTTGGAGTACAGGCCCATGCCTGCACGCAGACGCAGCAGGCCCTTCTCCGGGCGCTGCTCACCGGGCAGACCCTCCCACTTGGGGCCGCCCACGGCGCCCAGCAGGACGCTGTCCGCAGCAAGGCACTTGTCCAGCTCGTGCTGGGGCAGGGGGTCGCCGTATTTGTCAATGGCTTCGCCGCCCATGGCAGCGTCGGTATAGTGGAAGGTGTGACCGTACTTTTCGGCCACCTTGTCAAGCACGCGGATGGTCTGCTTGACGATCTCCGGGCTGGAGCAGTCGCCCCAGATGACAGCAATGTTTTTTTCCATTGGTTGTTCCTCTTACTTCTTATTCTTGATGGACTTCATCAGTCCACCGGCCGAGATGATCTCCTGAATGAACGGCGGGAAGGGTTCGGCATGGAACACCTTGCCGTTGGTCTCGTCGGTGATCACGCCGGTGTCAAAATCGACGCTGACGGTGTCGCCCGCATTGATGGCATCCACAGCCTCCGGGCACTCCATGATGGGCAGACCGATGTTGATGCTGTTGCGGTAGAAGATGCGGGCAAAGCTCTTGGCAATGACCACCGAGATGCCGGCGGTCTTGATGCACAGCGGTGCGTGCTCACGGGAGGAGCCGCAGCCAAAGTTCCAGCCGCCCACCATGATGTCGCCGTCCTTCACCTTCTTGACGAAGTCCTTGTCGATGTCCTCCATGCAGTGGCTGGCCAGCTCTTTGGCATCCTGTGTGTTCAGGTGGCGGGCCGGGATGATGACATCGGTATCCACGTTGTCCGGGTATTTGAAAACAGAACCTTTTGCGTTCATTGTTGTGCTCCTTTCCGATCAGACCGTGCGGGGGTCGGTGATGCAGCCGGTCAGTGCGCTGGCGGCGGCGGTGGCGGGAGAAGCAAGGTAGACCTCGCTCTTCACATGGCCCATGCGGCCCACAAAGTTGCGGTTGGTGGTGGAAACGCAGCGCTCACCCTCCGCCAGAATGCCCATGTAGCCGCCCAGACAGGGGCCGCAGGTGGGGGTGGACACGATGCAGCCTGCATCAATAAAGGCAGTGGTCCAGCCGCGCAGGATGCATTCCTTGTAAACGGCCATGGTGGCGGGGATGATGATGCCGCGCACGCCCTTGGCAATGTGCTTGCCCTTGAGCACGTTGTAGGCGGCTTCCATGTCCTCCAGACGGCCATTGGTGCAGCTTCCGATCACAACCTGATCGATCTTGATGTCCTTGCCCTCGCTGGCAAGGTGGGTGTTCTCGGGCAGGTGGGGGTAGCTGACGGTGGGTTCCAGCTTGTCCAGATCGATCTCAATGGTCTTTTCGTACTCGGCATCCGGGTCGGCCTCAAAGAACACCGGCTCACGCTGGCTGCGGCCCTTGAGGTAAGCCTTGGTCACATCGTCTACGGGGAAGATGCCGTTCTTGGCACCGGCCTCGATGGCCATGTTGCAGATGCACAGGCGGTCGTCCATCGTCAGGCTGGCAACGCCCGGGCCGGTGAACTCCATGGATTTGTACAGCGCACCGTCCACACCGATCATGCCGATGATGTGCAGGATCAGGTCCTTGCCGGACACGCGGGGGCCGAACTTGCCCTTGAGCACGAACTTGATGGCAGAGGGCACCTTGAACCATGCCATGCCGGTGGCCATGCCTGCGGCCATATCGGTGGAGCCGACACCGGTGGAGAAGGCACCCAGTGCACCATAGGTGCAGGTGTGGCTGTCTGCACCGATCACGCAGTCACCTGCGGTCACAATGCCTTTTTCCGGCAGCAGGGCGTGCTCAATGCCCATCTGGCCCACATCGTAGAAGTTGAGGATATCGTATTTGTTGGCGAACTCGCGGCACTGCTTGGACTGGGTGGCGCTCTTGATGTCCTTGTTGGGCACAAAGTGATCCAGCACGATGGCAATGTGCTCTTTGTCGAACACACCGTCAAAACCGGCCTTTTCAAACTCGTTGATGGCAACCGGGGTGGTGATGTCGTTGCCCAGCACGATGTCCAGCTTTGCATTGATGAGCTGGCCTGCCTTGACCTCGGCAAGACCGGCATGTGCGGCAAGAATTTTCTGCGTCAGGGTCATTCCCATGATGGTACTCTCCTTTTATATTTATAGGCGGCTCGCCCTCTCCGTCTGCTCCCGCTGGTCGCATCCACCTCCCCCAAAGTGGGAGGCCTTGGCAGTCCACGCAAAGTTACCGGTTTCGCCAGAGGCTCTCCCTTTGGGAGAGCTGTCACCGCAGGTGACTGAGAGGGCGAGGATGTTACTTATTATTGATCGCGCTCACCAGTGCCTTGATGCCGGCCACGATGATATCGGTGTCGGTGCCGGCACCCCAGGTGACGGTGTTATCGCCCCAGACAAGGCCGACGTAGGAGGCAGCGCGGGAGGTGGAGCCTTCGTCCAGACTGTGCTCGGAGTAGGTCTCGAGGTGGAACTCCATGCCGGTGGCGCTCTGGATGGCGTTTGCCACAGCGTCCAGACGGCCATTGCCCACCGAGGTGACCACCTTGCGCTGACCGTTCAGCTCCAGCGTGACGGTGGCGGTGATGCCGCCCACCTGTGCAAAGTGGGCTTCCAGAACGTTGAACGGCTTGCAGCGGTTGAGGAAGGCATCCTCGAAGATGTGCAGCACCTCGTTTGCGCTCAGCTCCTTGTGGCTGTGGTCGGAAACGCTCTTGACCTTGTAGCCCAGCGCCTCACGCATTTTGGGCGGCAGGTTGTAGCCGAAGTTCTGTTCCAGCACAAAGCCGATGCCGCCCTTGCCGCTCTGGCTGTTGATGCGGATAACATCGGCATCGTAGGTGCGTCCGATGTCGTGGGGGTCAACGGGGATGTAGGGGCAGGTCCAGCGGTGTTCGCCATGCTCCTTGCGGTAGGCCATGCCCTTTGCAATGGCGTCCTGATGGCTGCCGGAGAAGGCGGCAAACACCAGCTGACCGACGTAGGGGGTGCGCTCGTAAATGTGCATCCGGGTCACCCGCTCGTAGGTGGCGCAGATGTCCGGCATATCGGAGAAGTCCAGCTTGGGGTCCACGCCGTGGCTGTACATGTTCATTGCCAGCGTCACGGCATCCACGTTGCCGGTGCGCTCGCCGTTGCCGAACAGGCAGCACTCCACGCGCTGTGCACCCGCCAGCACGGCCAGCTCTGCGCAGGCCACGCCGGTGCCGCGGTCGTTGTGTGGATGGGTGGAGATGATCACGCTGTCGCGGTATTTCAGGTGCTTGTCGCAGTACTCGATCTGGTTTGCGTAGACGTGCGGCATGCTCATTTCCACGGTAACGGGCAGGTTGATGATCATGGGGCGGTCCGGGGTGGGCTGCATGATGTCCAGCACGGCGTTGCACACATCCACGGCATAGTCCACCTCGGTGCCGGTAAAGCTCTCGGGGCTGTACTCGAACAGGAAGTTGCCCTCATACTCCTCGCTCAGCTGCTTGACCAGCTTTGCGCCGTCGGTGGCGATCTGCTTGATCTCTTCCTTGCTCTTGTGGAACACCTGCTCGCGCTGGGCCACAGAGGTGGAATTGTAGAAGTGGATCACCGCGCGGGGTGCGCCCTTGACGGCCTCAAAGGTCTTGCGGATGATGTGGTCACGGCACTGGGTCAGCACCTGCACGGTGACATCCTCGGGGATCATGTTCTTTTCGATCAGGGTGCGCAGGAACTCATACTCGGTGTCGCTGGCGGCAGGAAAGCCCACCTCGATCTCCTTGAAGCCGATCTTTACCAGCATCTGGAAGAACTCCAGCTTTTCCTCAAGGCTCATGGGCACGATCAGGGCCTGATTGCCGTCGCGCAGGTCCACGCTGCACCATGCGGGGGCTTTTTCAATGTGATCCTTCTTTACCCAGCTGTCATAGCCTGCGGGTACCGGGTAGTAACCCGGAGCGTACTTGGTTGCGTCCATCATAATGTGCGTCCTCCTAAACGATTTACACTTCTTGCGCCATGCTCTTTGTGAGCGTCCTCGCCCTCTCAGTCTCACATTCGTTCGACAGCTCCCCCAAAGGGGGGAGCCCTTGGCAAAACCGGAAACTTTGCCGTACTGCCAAGGCCTCTCACTTTGGGAGAGGTGGCACGGCGTAAGCCGTGACGGAGAGGGCAAGTCTGTTTCCAAAAGGCAGATATACGAAAAGGCTCTCGTCTTTCAAGGCGAAAACCTTGAGAGACGAGAGCCTGTAAAGTTCAAACTACAGGGCACCCGTGGTACCACTCTCTTTGCTGCGCCTTTGGGCACAGCCGCTTTGCACGATCGGCTTTTTGCGGCGAATCGCTGTCCTTGTAACGGTGGACATCCGTCAGAGCCTACTTGTGTGTTCAGCCCTGCCGCTCAGGGGCCAGTAACCGAAGCCCTCTGCACCCGCCTTGCACCACCCGGCGGCTCTCTGTACGCAGAAGAAATTCGTTTTTTCCCCGTCAACGCATTTGTGCTTTTTTCAAAGTGGACTAAGTTTAGCATGATTCGCGGGCAGTGTCAAGCAATCTGACTCATTCTCAAAATGAAACAATTTCACAAAATAAGGGGCAGAATTTTCCTAAATTGTGCACGGGTCGATTCGATGCATTTTTCGGTCGATTCGTGTCAAACGAATGCCCGGGGGGAGCTACGGGTGTATGATAGGATCAAAGATAGAACAGAGGAGGTACACCCTACATGAAACAACGTACCCGTAAATTCCTTGCCGGGCTGCTGAGCCTTGGCCTGCTGCTGCAGGCGGCAAGCCCCCTCAGCGCACTGGCGGCAGAGGATGCTCCCGTGGCGACGCATACTCTGACCGTTACGGTGGGCAATACTACTTACAACCTGACGGCGAATGGTGGAACTGTCAGCTCTGACGAGACATGGCCTTTAGGTTATCCCGCCGTGTCTTATGACGATGGCTTTGCGTTTGAAGGCGGCTTTAATGGCGATGTAACCCTTAACGGTGGAGAAAACGTCACCATCAAGGGTGAATCTTACGCCGTGAATGGTAGCCTGAATGCAACTGTCAATGATCTGACCGTCACAAAATCCGATTCCGCCACTGATGCTGCGATTCGCGGTGATGCAACGATTACTAGCGCTGGTGATGTGAGAATCAGCGGCAACCTTGACTATAATAACATCAGCTTGGTAAATCAGGCTGTTGAAGGCAAGCTGACTGTGAACAGCGCACAGGATGTGAGCATTGACGGCATCCTCAACGGCGGTGCAGATATCAACTGTCAGACCCTTTCTCTGAATTGCGGAAACGGCTCGACCGTCAGCGGAACCCTGACCGTGCACAATGCGCAAAAAATTCAGGCTACCGCTTTTGCTATTTATGGCGTAATCGGCGACAGGGGTAAAGCAGGCAAGCTGGTACTTGATCACTGCACTGGTGCGGTCACGCTTTGCAATACCTACGGTTATGAGGCAGTTCAGGCAGGCACGGTGGAGGTAAGGAATCTGCCGACTGGTTACGTTGCCCGCTATTATGCAGGCAGCTCCGAGGCCGAGAGCACTGAGACCCAGGACGCGAATGATTGTGCAAGATACTCTTATTTCAGAATCGAGTATGTGAATCCGAGCAACAAGACGCTCACGCTGACGAATGCCAAGGCTTACACGGATGCAGCGTACACCACGGAGCTGATCAATGCAACGAGCGCAAACGGCACTTCTACCTATCATGTGGACGAGGGCAAGACAGTCTACGTCAAGGCTGTTGCACCGGGCGAAGGCCAGTGGAAGTTTGGTGGCTGGATAGACCGTGAAGAAACCAGCGAAAAAATCACTGTTACCGTGACCGAAGATATGACCCTGACTGCTAAATGGGTAGAACGGACCACCCATACCCTTACCCTGAAGTATGCCGAAGCCTATGAGGGCGAAACCAAGTTGGTTGGCACTGCTGGTGAAAATGGCACCACTACTTATAAGGTGGAAAACGGCAAAGAACTGACCATCAAGGCTGTTGCACCGGGCGAAGGCCAGTGGACGTTTAAGGGCTGGACTGGCAGCGAAGAGACCAGCGAAAATATCACCGTTACTGTGAACAAAAACATGACCCTGACTGCTAACTGGGTCAAGGAAATCCCTGAACCTGATGAAGGGGTCAACTACGGCATCAAAGTCACGATAGGCAATAATCCTCCCATTGAAGTGACCAGCGAAAACTGCGGGCACATTCTTGAAGTCGGAAACGACAAGCTCACCTATGACCCGGATACCCACACCCTGACCGGTACCGGCAGCTTTGGCAAGATGAAGGTCGAGATCACTGACGATCTCGAGGATAAGGTGGATGTGGTACTGAGCAATGCGAACGGTGCTGTGGTAAATGGCAGCCTGACCGTTACCGGCGCACAGGATGTGAAGGTAACGGGCGTATCCTCCACCGCCCTTATCACGGGGGACGCTACTATTACCTGCGCCGGTGACATCCTGATGGATAATACCGGTTCTGGCAATGTGCTGGGTTATGGTGACCACGGCAATCTCGATGTTCAGAGCGCACAGAATGTGACCATCCATGGTGAGGGCCGTACAAGCACCGATGAAGATGGAAACAGCTATACCATCTATGGCAGAGCCGAGATTGAGTGCAGCGGTAATGTGGAGATCACCAGCCAGAATGGCGGTGCAGTTTGGGACCCGGTCGTGATCACCAAGGCGGCTAATGTGACGATCACTGCAAACCAGCGCGCTGTCTGGGATTCGCGCAGTTACCTCGATTCGTCCATCAATTGCAGTGGTGAAGTGAAGATCACAAGTAAGAATGCTGCGGCACTCCATGATGGCAAGCTGACGATCACTGGCGCAACAGACGTGACCATTTCTGGTAAGCGAGACGAAGGAGCAACCATTGGCGGTGATGCTGAAATCACCTGCTCTGGTGATGTGGTGCTGGAAAACAAGGGCACTGGCGCTGTAGTGGAGAGCAAACTGGTCTACACTCAGAGTCCTGCCAAGGGTTATGAGGTGAAGACCGGCAAGAATGCTGAAAGTGCAACGGTTGCTTATACGGACGAAGAAGGCACAACTTCTTACACTGTGCCGAACACTGAGACGAATCCTGAGACGAATCCTGTACCTTCGTACATCTCCATTACCGCTGTGGGCACTCCTCCTGTCGTGCCCGGCGATGACGACTTTACCGGCGGCGATTCCGGCGCAGGCGGCGCTGTTGCAGCCGTTCTGGTGGGCGGCGCAGCAGTCTGGGGCGGCTACGAGATCACTACCCGGGTGATCCTGCACAACATCCTGCCCGAGGGCGCAGAGATCCCCGCAAACCGCGGCCAGCTGGCACTGCTGGTGTGGAACACCGCAGGCAGACCTGAACCTGTGAACACCCCGGCCTTTGCGGATGTGGCAGATGCCGACACCGCCAAGGCAGCCCAGTGGTGTGTGGAACAGGGCATCATGGATGCCAAGAGCGAGAGCAGCTTCAAGCCGGAAGGCTGGATGCCCAAGTTCAAGACCATTGAAGTGTGGGAAAAGGCATTCCCCAAACAGTAAACCCATGCTGAACCAAAGAGAGCAGCTTCGGCTGCTCTCTTTTTGTATGCAGAGGGGACCTTTGTTAACAAACTGCTAAGTTTTTGGAAAGTTCTGCTCGAATTGCTGTTGCGCCCGGTTTTCCTGTGCTATACTACTTGCATCCGGAACCAAAGGAGGAATTGCCACATGAAAGAAGTCAAACCTTCCAAAAAGCCGCTGGCGATCTACTACGCCATCGTGCTGGCGGTCCTGCTGCTGCTCAACCTTGTGCTGCTGCCGTGGATGAGCGAGCGTCAGGTGGAGGAAGTGGACTACGGTACCTTTATGACCATGACCGAGGAAAAGAACATCGGCCGTGTGGATATCGAATCCAATCAGATCATTTTTACCGATCAAGAGGAAAAGCAGGTCTACAAGACCGGCCTGATGAACGACCCGGAGCTTACCCAGCGCCTGTATGATGCCGGAGCACAGTTTTCCAGCGAGATCGTGGAGCAGGGGTCGCCGATGCTCAATTTCCTGATCTGGTTTGTGCTGCCCATCCTGCTGTTCAGCTTCATCGGCAACCAGATGAACAAAAAGCTGATGGAAAAGGCCGGCGGCGGCCCGGGGTCCATGATGTTCGGCGGCGTGGGCAAGTCCAACGCCAAGGTCTATGTGCAGTCCACCCACGGCATCCGCTTTGCGGATGTGGCCGGTGAGGATGAAGCAAAGGAAAACCTGCAGGAGATCGTGGATTACCTGCACGACCCCGGCAAGTACGAGAGCATTGGCGCATCCATGCCCAAGGGCATCCTGCTGGTGGGCCCTCCGGGCACCGGCAAGACCATGCTGGCTAAGGCCGTGGCAGGCGAATCCAACGTGCCGTTCTTCTCCATTTCCGGCTCTGAATTTGTGGAGATGTTCGTGGGCATGGGCGCGTCCAAGGTGCGCGACCTGTTCCGACAGGCAAAGGAAAAGGCCCCCTGCATCGTGTTCATCGATGAGATCGATGCCATCGGTCAGAAGCGCAACAGCGGCAATCTCGGCGGCAACGACGAGCGTGAGCAGACTTTGAACCAGCTGCTCACCGAGATGGACGGCTTTGAGGGCAACACCGGCGTCATCATTCTGGCGGCCACCAACCGCCCGGATTCTCTGGACCCGGCCCTGACACGTCCCGGACGTTTTGACCGCCGTGTTCCGGTGGAGCTGCCCGACCTCAAGGGCCGCGAAGAGATTTTGAAAGTGCACGCCAAAAAGGTGGCACTGGCCCCGGGCATCGACTTCAACACCGTGGCCCGCATGGCTTCCGGTGCATCCGGTGCGGAACTTGCCAACATCGTCAACGAAGCAGCCCTGCGCGCCGTGCGTGCAGGCCGCAAGAGCGTGACGCAGGCCGATCTGGAGGAGAGCATCGAGGTGGTCATTGCAGGCTACCAGAAGAAGAACTCCATCCTCACCGACAAGGAAAAGTGCATCGTGGCCTACCACGAGATCGGTCATGCACTGGTGGCGGCTAAGCAATCCAACTCTGCCCCTGTGCAGAAGATCACCATTATCCCCCGCACCTCCGGCGCACTGGGCTACACCATGCAGGTGGACGAGGGCAACCACTACCTGATGAACAAGGAAGAGCTGGAAAACAAGATCGCCACCCTTACCGGCGGACGCGCCGCCGAGGAAGTGGTGTTCCAATCCATCACCACCGGTGCCTCCAACGATATTGAGCAGGCCACCAAGCTTGCCCGCGCCATGCTCACCCGCTACGGCATGAGCAAGGACTTTGACATGGTGGCGTTGGAGACCGTGAACAACCAGTATCTGGGCGGCGACACCTCGCTGGCCTGCTCGGCCCAGACCCAGCGCGAGATCGACCAGAAGGTGGTGGGGCTGGTCAAGGCCCAGCACGAAAAGGCTGTCCAGATTTTGACCGACAACCGCGCCAAGCTGGACGAGCTGGCACAGTATCTGTACCAGAAGGAGACCATCACCGGCGAGGAGTTCATGGAGATCCTGAACCGGGAACCGGCACAGGCCCAGTGACCCCGGCGGCAGAGCTTCCAAAAAATTTTATAGCCTGCTGCAATAATCCCGCCGCCGCATCCGTTTATAAGACAGATGCGGCGGTTTTGTATTACACCGCATGGCAGACCATGGTTTTCCACAAAACAAAAATGTGCGGTGCAAAACCGCCGTCAACGGAGGTATTCCAAATGAAACTGAACCATAAATTTGTCCGTACCGTCACCACCACCGCTGCAGTGCTGGGTGCTGCCGCCATGCTGAGCGTGGGCGCATTTGCCGCAGAAGCAGACATCAACGACCCTGCTGCCGCAGGCTATCTGCCCCCGCAGGAGCAGATGGTGCAGGGAGATATCGCCCTGCACAGCGCCGATGTGGCGATCGGCGAAAAGGACCCCACCTACGGCGGCTACGGCGCACCGGAGGGAAACCCCATTCAGGGCAACATCATGCTGATCTCCGGCGATGAGCTGGCCGCCCCGTCCGCAGATGCAGCGGCGAAAAAGAGCGAGGCCCGTTACACCGTCAAGGGCCTGTTCGGCAGAGAAGTGCTGTACACTGCCCGCCAGAAGGACAGCGTGCTGACGCTGGATGTGCCTGCCGGTTCTGCTACCTTCCGCACCACCGTGCAGGACATGCAGACCCTGCTGAACGAGGGTGTGAGCACGCTGGTAGTCCAGACTGAGAAGGGCTCCACCACCCTGAACCTGTCTCTGCTGGTGGAGGGCCAGAAGGGCACCGACCGCGTGGTGCTGCGCCGACTGGGCGAAAACACCTTCCTCACCGTGGGCCTGCGCTGCCGCCGCGATTTGATCGTGGGGCGCTGACCGCTGAGATCAAATGATGAAAGGGCTGCTGCACGCAGGGATGTGCAGCGGCCCTTTTTGCGCTTTTCTGTTAAGTTTTTGAAAATTTGCGCAGATGTCTTTGCAAAGTCTGCCGGGAGATGTTATAGTTAAATTGAAACAGTATGCATTCCCGATAGAAAGGAAAAACGCCATGGAGCATTTTGTGGAGTTTGAGGACGTTTGCAAATATTATCAGACCGGCAGTGTGAAGATCGCCGCCGCAGACCACCTGAATTTTTATGTGGACAAAGGCGAGTTCTGCATCATCGTGGGACCCTCCGGCGCAGGTAAGACCACCCTGCTGAACATCCTTGGAGGCATGGACAGCTGCGACGATGGAAACGTCTGGCTGGACGGCCAGAACGTGAGCCACTTTACCGCCAGAGAGCTCACCACCTACCGCCGGTACGATGTGGGCTTTGTGTTCCAGTTCTACAACCTTGTGCAGAACCTGACCGCACTGGAGAATGTGGAGCTGGCCAGCGAGATCTGCCGCGACCCGCTGGACCCCAAAGAGACCCTGCGCAGCGTGGGTCTGGGAGAGCGGCTGAACAACTTCCCGGCCCAGCTTTCCGGCGGCGAGCAGCAGCGGGTGTCCATTGCCCGCGCACTGGCCAAAAACCCCAAGCTGCTGCTCTGCGACGAGCCCACCGGTGCACTGGATTACAAGACCGGCAAGCAGGTGCTGGCCCTTTTGCAGGATACCTGCCGCCGCACCGGCCGCACGGTGATCGTTATTACCCACAACACCGCCCTGACGGCGATGGCAGACCGCATCATTCAGGTGCGCAGCGGCAAGATCGTCTCCAATCAGGTCAACGAGCACCCTGTGCCGGTGCAGGAGATTGAGTGGTGAGAGCTGTGCTGAAAAGTTATCGTAAAAACATCCTGCGGGAAATGAAGGACAACCTGAGCCGCATGGTCTCGCTGTTCGGCATCGTAGCGCTGGGCGTGATGATGCTGACCGGCCTGATGAGTTTTGCGCCCAGCATGCGCATCGCCGGGCAGAAATACTACGTACAGCAGAACGTGTTCGACCTGCGGGTGCTGTCCACGCTGGGCCTTTCGGAGGAGGACATTGCCGCCATTGCCGCCGTGGACGGCGTGGAGGCTGTGCAGCCGGTGAAATATCAGGACGTGGAGGCCCAGTGGCAGGGTCAGAGCGAGACGGCGGTGGTGCGCCTGCAGCAGCTGCCCGCCGACCCCGGGGCCGACACGGCAGAAAATATGAACCGTCTGGTGCTGCTCTCGGGCCGGATGCCTGAGGCTCCGGATGAGTGCGTGGTGCATGTGATGGGCTACGGCGACCCGGTGGAACCGGGCACGGTGCTCACCCTGCCGGAGGACACCGAACATGTGAGCCGGAAGCAGTTCACGGTAGTGGGCACCGTGCAGGACCCGCAGCATTTTTCCACGGACAAGGAGAGCAGCACCGCTGGTGACGGCCAGCTGGATGATATTGTGTTCCTGCCGGAGGGCAGCCTGACCACGAATTATTATACGGCGTGCTATCTCAAGGTAAAAAATGCCGGTCTGTATGATAATTACTCGGACGCGTATCAGGCGACAGTGGATGACACAGCCGCAAGGGTAAAGGCCATCAGCGGGGCACAGTGCACAGCCCGGCGGGCGGAGCTGATCGAGGATGCCAGTGCAGAGCTGGCCGATGCCCGGGCCGAGTACAACGACAAAAAAGCCGAAGCAGACCGTCAGTTTGCGGAGGCAGAGCAGCAGTTGGCCGATGCACAGGCACAGCTGGACAGCGCCAAAGCCCAGCTGGACGCGGGCGAAGCGGAGCTTGCCGCCGGCAAAAAGGCCCTGCCGGATACCATGCAGGGCGGTGCGGACGAGCTGGTGAGCGGCGAGGAACAACTGCTGGAATTTGAGGATCAGCTGCAGCAGATCGAGATGCTGGTGAACCTGAAAAAGGTGGCCGACCCGCTGCTGGGCTATGCCGAAACGGCTCTGCACAACGCGCAGAAGGCGCTGGACGAAGCGGAACCTGCCGATGAAGAGTACACCGAGCTGCGGGATGCCCTGCAGAAGGCGCAGGATGCTTACGACAACATCAGCGGTCAGCTGAATGGCTATCAGGCCCAGCTGGACGAGGGCAAGCGCCAGATGTATGCACAGGGGCTGATCTCTTCGCCCAGCCTTTCCAACGAGCAGCTGGTGACTGAGGCAAAGGCAGCACTGCGCCAGATGAAGGTAAAGCTTCTGCAGGGTCAGCTGCAGCTGACCACCGGCACGGCCACAGCCTACACCCAGTTCGATGCGGCTCGCACCCGGCTGGACGAGGGCTGGCAGGAATACAGGGACGGCGTGCAGCAGCTGGCCGATTCCCGCGCGGAGTACGAGAGCCGGAAGGCCGATGCCGAACAGCAGCTGGCCGACGGCCTTGCCCAGCTGAACGATGCCGAGGAGCAGGTGAGCCAGATCAAGAGCGGTGAGTGGTATGTGCTGGACCGCGGCTCCACCATGAGCTTTGTCACCTTTGAGCAATATGCCGACCGCATGGATGCCATTGCACGGGTGTTCCCGGTGTTCTTCTTCCTGGTGGCGGCGCTGGTGGCCACCACCACCATGACCCGCATGGTGGACGAGAACCGCCTGCAGCTGGGTACTCTGAAAGCTCTGGGCTACTCCAACGCAAAGATCGCAGGCAAGTATCTGTTCTATGCCCTCAGCGCCAGCGTGCTGGGCAGCATCGTGGGCATGGTCATCGGTTTTGTGGTGTTCCCGCTCATCATCTGGTATGCCTACCAGATGATCTTCAGCATGTCCACCTTTACGCTGCACTTTTACCCCGGCATGGCGGCAGCCAGTGTGGCCATCAGCGCGGCCGTCATCGGTTTTGCTACATGGAACGCCTGCCGTGCCAGCCTGAAGGAAAAGACTGCAGCTTTGCTGCTGCCCCGGGCCCCGGTGGCAGGCAAGCGCATCTTTTTGGAGTACATCACCCCGCTGTGGCAGCACATGAGCTTCTCCCAAAAGACCACAGCCCGCAACCTGTTCCGCTACAAAAAGCGCTTCTTCATGACAGTGCTGGGCGTGGCAGGCTGCACGGCGCTGCTGCTGATCGGTTTTGGCATTCAGGATTCCATCCTGCCCATCGTGGACAAGCAGTCCGGGCAGCTGACCCACAACGATCTCACCATCTCGCTCAGCGATGAAAAGGCGCTGACCATGGAGCAGGGCCTTGCCGACACGCTGGACAGCAGCAGTGCGGTCCACAGCTGGGGCGCGTTCTACACAAAGTCCACCACCCTTTATAATGAAGAGGGCGGGAGCGCCGATGTCAGCATCGTAGGCGCGGAGGACGATGCCCGGATGACCGAATACTTCACCTTCCGCACCCGGGTGGGCCACGACCCCATTCCCTTTGAAGAGGACAGCGTGATCCTGACCGAAAAAACGGCCCTGAATCTGGGGCTGAGCGTGGGCGATACGTTCTATGTGGAGGCAGCAGACGGGAGCCGCGTGCCGCTGGTGCTGACCGGCATTACTGAGAACTACATGTTCACCCGGCTGTATCTCTCCAATGCGCAGCTGCAGGCCCTGCTGGGCAGCACGCCGGAGTGGAACACCGTCTACGGCCTGACCGGCTGTACCACCGAGGCGGAGTACAACACCCTGCGCACAAAGCTGCTGGGCTGCAACTATGTGAGCAGCGTCAGCTTCACCGAGGACACCACCTCCATGTTCGGCAGCCTGATCGGCAGCCTGAACTACGTGGTGGTGCTGATCATCGTGTGCGCGGCGGCGCTGGCGGCGGTGGTGCTGTACAACCTGATCAGCGTCAACCTTGCCGAGCGCAAAAAGGAGCTTGCCACTATCAAGGTGCTGGGCTTCTATGACAAAGAAGTGTACCGCTACATCTTCCGCGAGATCGAGCTTTTGTCCCTCATCGGCTCCGGCGTGGGCCTGTTGCTGGGCGTGCCGCTGCACCGGTTCATTATCCTGACCGTGGAAATGGATCAGCTCATGTTCATCCGCACCATTGCACCCCGCAGCTATCTGCTGGCAGTGGCATTGACGATGCTGTTCACCTTTGTGGTGTGCTTTGCCATGCGGCGGCATGTGCGGCATATCAGCATGGTGGAAAGCATGAAAGCCCCGGAGTGACAGCATGACAGCGGCACCGGGTGCTCCGTCCCGCCTGCGCTCGCCAGACCACCAGCGAGAGAAAGCCCTCGCACTTCCCGCAGCGGCGCATCGTCGATTCTAATTGCAGCCTGCACGTTAGACATGGCTTCGCGCATCTTGCCGGAGCACCCGGTGCCGCTGCCGGCAAAGAACCGGTAAATTCATAAAAGCTTCATATAAATAACATGCTTTCGCAGAAATTCTCTGGTATGATAATGCTACCGACAGGCGGGGCCGCAACCGCCTGAACGGGTAACATGATTCCTCCTTTACCAAACTAAATACCGCAAAACAAAACACCGCGCCTTGTCTGATCCGCAGCAGACAGGGCGCGGTGTCTTGTTTAAACCGTTAAGTTTTCAGCATCTGCGGCAATGGCATCGGCCTGCTGCTGGGTGAGCACGCGGCACTTGACCATCCGCTTGAGCACCACCTGCATCCGCTTGAAGGCAAGCTCCGGGCTGCTGGCGTAGGTGGAAGGCGCGTTGGGCATACCCGCCAGATAGATCGCTTCGGCATCGGTCAGCTGGGCCGGTTCCTTGCCAAAGTAGCCCTCGGCAGCTTCTGCAATGCCATAATACCCGCTGCCAAAATAGATGGTGTTGGCGTACATCTCAAAGATCTGCTGCTTGGAGTAGGTCTTTTCAATATCAAAAGCAGCAAGCATCTCGGCAGCCTTGCGGGCCAGATGCTTGTCCTGCGTGAACAGCTCGTTCTTGGCAAGCTGCTGGGTCAGGGTGCTGCCACCCTCGGCCAGCGAGTGGGTGCGCAGGTCGGCCAGCAGGGCGCGGGCAATGGCCCCCGGGTCGATACCCTTGTGGGTCATAAAATGCTCGTCCTCGGTGCAGATGACTGCGTTAATATAGATCTGCGGCAGCGCATCGTAGGAAGTATAGCTCCCGCGGGCACAGATGGCGTCGTACATGGAAGCCACTGGGTAACTGCTGGCGGCACTGCGGTACAGCTGTCTGCCCTGATAAAAGAACCAGCCGCCTGCCAGCAGCCCGCCAAGCAGCAGGATGCAAAGAACAACGAGCAGGCTCTGCTTTAAAAAATGAAAGAAACGATGCAGCATCGAAAAACTCCTTTGATGATAAAAAAGAACGCTATCATAATAAACGATTTGCAGGGCGTTTGCAAGGAACAGCTTTAGTATAACAATAAAATTTTAAGGTTTTATCAATGGAAAAATAAAAATTTCCGAAGAAGCAGAAGTATTACTCCTGTTGGAACTGCACAACGGGATGCTGCAAATGCGGGCTGCGCATCGTGCAGAAAACTCAATTTGAAAAAAACTGGAATTAACCCATTGACAAACTGGGTAAGAGGGGATATAATGCAAACAATAAATCCACAAACCTAGTGGGAAAAAGAAAACGACGGTTTTGCTTCCCGGCACAGAGCAGATAGAGGCTCCGGTTTGTAGATGAGTGGGAAAGAATTATTTCGGAAAGGAGGGCACGGATATGAAGCTGATTTGGAACGACCTGCTGCATGCAAACTTCCGCTGTGGGCGAATGTGCGGTGACCGGGCAGAACATCTGGCTGTGAACTGTACGATGCCCTCTTGCTGTGCACGAATGTGTACCCGAATGTGACGTTGACAGAATCGCTTTGAATTGTGTTTGCCCGGTGCGCTTTTGTATCACGCATCGGGATTTTTTGTATCATAAAATTATACTAAAAGTACAAATAGAGAGGTAAAATACTATGTCTGACTATAAATTTGAGACCCTGCAGCTTCACGTTGGCCAGGAGCAGGCCGATCCCGCAACCGATTCCCGTGCAGTGCCTATCTACCAGACCACTTCCTATGTGTTCCGCAACAGCCAGCACGCAGCAGACCGCTTCGGCCTGGCAGACGCAGGCAACATCTACGGCCGTCTGACCAACTCTACGCAGGATGTGTTCGAGAAGCGCATCGCTGCTCTGGAAGGCGGCGTGGCTGCTCTGGCTACCGCTTCCGGTGCTGCTGCCATCACCTACACCATCGAAGCACTGGCACAGGCTGGTGACCACATCGTGGCTCAGAAGACCATCTACGGCGGCAGCTACAACCTGCTGGAGCACACCCTGACCCAGTTCGGTGTCACCACTACCTTTGTCAATGCACACGATCTGGCTGAGGTGGAGAATGCCATCCAGCCCAACACCAAGGCCGTCTATCTGGAAACTCTGGGCAACCCCAACAGCGATATCCCCGATATCGACGCCATTGCAGCCATCGCGCACAAGCACGGCCTGCCGCTGGTCATCGATAACACCTTCGGCACCCCGTATCTGATCCGTCCCATTGAGCACGGCGCAGATATCGTTGTTCATTCCGCCACCAAGTTCATCGGCGGCCACGGCACCACGCTGGGCGGCATCATCGTGGACAGCGGCAAGTTTGACTGGAAGACAAGCGGCAAGTTCGGCAATATTGCTGACCCCAACCCCAGCTACCACGGCGTTTCCTTTGCCGATGCAGCAGGCCCCGCAGCTTTTGTCACCTACATCCGTGCAATCCTGCTGCGTGATACCGGTGCCACCATTTCGCCGTTCAACGCCTTCCTGCTGCTGCAGGGCACCGAGACCCTGAGCCTGCGCATCGAGCGCCATGTGGAGAACACCAAGAAGGTGGTCGAGTTTCTGGCAAACCACCCGCAGGTGGAGAAGGTCAACCACCCCTCCCTGCCGGATCACCCGGATCACGCCCTGTACGAGAAGTACTTCCCCAACGGCGGTGCATCCATCTTCACCTTCAACATCAAGGGCGGCCGCGAGGAAGCGTTCAAGTTTATCGATAATCTGAAGGTCTTCTCCCTGCTGGCAAACGTTGCTGATGTGAAGAGTCTGGTCATCCACCCGGCTTCCACCACCCACAGCCAGCTGAACGACGAAGAGCTGGCCGAGCAGCAGATCTATCAGAACACCATCCGCCTGTCCATCGGCACTGAGCACATCGACGATATCATTGCTGATCTGGAAGCAGGTTTCGCAGCCGTCCGCGGCGAGTAAATCTTATCCCCTTAAAACCTCCGACAGAATGTGTATGCCTTGTTTTTTCTCCTGATCTCTTCCAAAAATTCCTTATATCCTAAACACAGCAAAAGGGTCCCGGCATTTTCTCCGGGACCCTTTTGTTGTTTGCGGCAAAATGCCGTCAGCCTTTCACGCCGCCCAAAGCAACACCGCGGACGATGAACTTGGAAAGCAGCAGGTACACGATGATGACGGGCAGAATGGCGATAGCCACCATCATGTAAACCTTGCCCATATCAAACTTGAGGAAGTCTGCACTGCGCAGCTGTGCAATCAGGATGGGCAGGGTCTTTTTGTCGGCGCTGTCCAGCACCAGAGCGGGAATGAAGTAGTTGTTCCAGCTGGCCACGAAGGAGAAAATGGCCTGCACTGCCAGAGCGGGCTTCATAATGGGCAGCACGATCTTGTTGAAGGTGTAGAACTCGCCTGCACCGTCGATGCGGGCAGCCTCTACGATCTCCATGGGAAGGGAAGCGTCCAGATACTGCTTCATGAAGAAGAACACGGTGGGCGCTGCAATGCTGGGCAGGATCAGCGGGATAAAGCTGTTCTTCAGGCCCATCTTGGTGATGAGCTGCAAAAAGCCCAGAGCGGACACCTGCGTGGGCATGGTCATAATCAGCAGGATAATGGCGAACGCGGCCTTTTTGAATTTGAAGTTATAGGCGTAGATGCCGTAGGCCGTCAGGGCCGAGAAGTACACGCTGAGCGCCGCCGAGCAGGCGGAGACGATCAGGCTGTTGCGGATGCCGGAGACGACAGGGATGTTGGCATCGGCCAGCACGTTTTGGAAGTTGGTGATGAGCGATTTGCCCGGCAGCAGCGAGAAGCCTTTCTGGATCTCGAAGTGGGTGCGGGTGGAGTTGATCACCAGCACATAGAAGAAGAACAGGCACAAAAAGCTGATGAGCACCAGCACCAGATAACACCATGCGCGGCGTGCAGCCAGTGTTGCTTTTTCCGATTGATTTCTAGGAGTGTGTGCCATAATCATTTCCCTCCTTTTGCTGCCTTTTTGGCGGCGTTCAGTTCTTTGCGCTGGGCGCGGGTCAGGCCGTCATCCTCCTTGGTAAGGGAGAAGTAGACCACAACGCACAGCACTGCGCACACGAGGAACAGCACCACGGATACAGCACCGGCCATGCCGTAGTTCTTGCTGAACAGGTGGTTGTTCAGGTACATGATCATGGTGGTGGAGGTGCGGTCCGGGCCGCCCTTGCCGTTGGTCAAAATCTGCGGCACATCGAACATCTGCAGGCCGCCGATCATGGAGGTGATCATGACGTAAACAAGGATGGGACGGATCAGCGGAATGGTGATCTTCCAGAACATCTGGTTCGGGGTGCAGCCGTCCAGTTCAGCCGCTTCGTACAGGGTGGGATCCACGCCCATGATCGCAGCCATCAGCATGATGGTGGTGTTGCCGAACCACATCAGGAAGTTCATCAGGCCGATCAGCCCGCGGTTGCCCCACACGGTGTTCAAAAAGCTGATGGGTGCATCGATCCAGCCCATGCTCTGCAGCACGGCGTTCACCGGGCCGTTGTCCGAGAACAGCGCGAAGAACAGCATTGCAAAGGCGGAGGCCATGATCAGGTTGGGCATGTAGATGACCGTTTTGAAGAAGGTCTGGCCCTTCAGCTTCAGGCGCAGGTCGGTGAACCATGCTGCCAGCAACAGGGAAATGGCAATCTGCGGGATAAAGCCGATGATCCACAGAATCAGCGTGTTGCCAAAGTACTTGGGCAGATCGGTTGCGAACAGGGTAATGTAGTTTTTCAGGCCCATAAAGTTCGGGCCAATGACCTTCAGGCCGCTGCGGTAATATTCAAAAAAGCTGTAGTAAATGGTAGATGCCAGAGGGATCAGCTGGAATACCGCGAAGATGATGAAGAACGGCGCAATGAAGATGTAGCCCCATTTCGCGTAGCTGATCGACCCTTTCTTTTTCTTTTCTCCCATAAGGATCGCCTCCTGATAAATTTGCGGAAAGAACAGGGGCGGGCGGGAACAGCGTCCGGCCCGCCCCTGCGTATTCACTTTTCCGTTTTAGGGTCGGCTGCTATTATGCGGGCCACACCACGTCGGTCAGCTCAGGATACTTCTCCTTGATAGCGGTCTCGAAGTTTGCCTTTGCGGTATCTTCGTCCACGTTTCCGGTAAAGTAATCCTTGAATGCGGTCTGGAAGCTCTCGTTCAGGCCCTGATCATACGGACCAGCGTTGGACATATCGATCTTGGTTGCAGCCTCTGCAAACAGAGCGATGTGGTTCTGGCCGCCCAGGAACGCGGAGCTGTAATCGCTGTTTGCAATCTCGTTCATAGCCTTCTCGTTGTTGGTGTAGTCCTGCGTATCCATGGTGATCTGCTTCATGATGGCCTCATCGCAGGTCAGCTTCTGCATAACATCCTTAATGGTTTCGATGTTGTCGCTGCCGGCTGCGCCGCAGATCCAGGTGCCGCCCCAGTAATAGGGCTGAGGGCCTTCGCACACAGCGTAATCGCCGTAGATACCGTTGCCAACTTCTTCCTTGCCGCCCTCAGCGACAGGAGTCTCCAGCGAGTTGCCCAGCAGAGTGAAGTTGATGCCCCAGGTGGAGTAGAAGAAGCCGAACACCTTACCGGTGGGACCCTGATCGGCTGCCCACTGGCTGTCCCACAGGCTGGACTTGTTGTTATAGCCCTTATCGGTGTACTCCTTGGTCTGATCGACCCACTTCATAATGTTCTCATCAACGGTAACGGTAGTGCCGGTGACCCACGGAGCTGCCACGTTGTTGGAGAAGGTGCGGTATGCATCATCAAAGCCGGACAGCATCTTGTAGCCCTTGGCGGCTGCCTGTGCAGCTACATCATTGAACTTATCCCAGTCGGACAGGTAGGTCTGCACTTCGGCGGGATCATCGGTGCCCAGAACATCCTTGGCAATGCTGCGGCGGTATGCAAACAGACCGGGAGTTGCCTGCCAAGTGGTGCCGCGCTGGCTGCCGTCCACAGTAACGATGTCCTTGGTGTACTGGTACTGGCCAGCCAGATCGTCGTCGGTCAGGCCGATGTCTGCCTTGACATCCAGAACATAATCGGAATCCACATACTTCAGAGCATAGTCAGCCTCGATCAGGAAGATGTCGATCTTGTCATCATCAGCAGCGCTGTCCTGGCTCAGCAGGGCTTCGTCCAGCTTGTTCTGATAGTTGTTGTTCTCGTTGGCATTGATGGTCCACTTCACAACGGTGCCATCCTTCAGGGTGGTGGTGGACTTGTCGGCTGCGATCTCGGAAACTTCCGGATAGTAGTCGTTGAAGCGGCTCTGGAACTCATCATTCCAGCACCAGATGTTCAGCACCTTGCCGCCTGCTGCGGGAGCTTCGGAAGCAGCTGCGCTGGATGCGGGAGCTGCAGAAGAGGCGGTGCTGGTGGAAGAAGAACCACCACAGGCAGCCAGAGCTGCACCAATGGTCACGACACCGGAAGCGAGCAGGAAATTACGACGAGAGATCTTTTTCATAAGGGTAAACCTCCTTCATGGTTTTCCATTATTAGCAAAAGTTTTCTTCAAAAAAGGTTCCGTAGCAAGAGCCTTTGGAGACATATTAAAGAATGCTGACCGACCCGCCGTCCAGCAATTTGCCGGAAACGCGGATCTGTTCGGGCAGGGTCACTCTTGGATGCTCGATCAGCTCAATGAGCTTGTCGGCAGCCGTGCGGCCCAGCGCGGCGGTGTTCTGCTGGTAAGTCACCAGCTGAGGCTTGACCACCCGCGAGAGGTAGATGCCGTCGTAGCCCATCACCGAAACATCCTCCGGGATCGAAAGCCCCTTTTCGCTGATGGCGTTGTAGCCGCCCAGCGCGGAGAAATCGTCCGGGAAGATGATGCAGGTGGGCGGCTGCGGAAGCTCCAGCAGCGCTTTGGTCTCGGCGGCACAGCGGTCGGCATCATGGTAGATACCCTCCCGCACATAAGCTTCCGGGATCTTCAGGCCCAGCTCTTCGCAGGCCTGATAGAAACCTGCAACACGGTTCTCGGTAACGGCGGTCTTTTCGCCGTGGATAAAGGCGATGCGGCGGTGGCCGCAGGCCCATGCCTGCCGTACCAGTGCCTTCAGGCCGGAAACGTTATCCGAGAGGATCGCCATGCGGTTATTGAACACATGATCGATCGTGACCACCGGCACCTCGCTGTTCACCAGCTCCACCACCTGCGGCTCGTAGAAGTTCACGCAGGCGATCACCACACCGTCCACATTGCGGTAGCGGCAGTGCTCAAGGTAGCTCATGCTCTTGCCGCTGATATTGTGGTTGATAAAGGTGATGTCGTAGCCGTGTTTCTCGGCTTCCACCTTGAAGCTGTCCAGCACGGCGGAAAAGTATTCGTGGGTCAGGCCGCTCTGCCGTTCATCTACGAACAGAACGCCCAGATTGTAAGTACGGTTTGTTTTCAAGGAACGGGCGGCGGCGTTTGGCATGTAGCCCATACGGTGCGCTGCGGCCCGCACCCGTTCTCGTGTGGCAGGCGAGATATCCGGCTGGTCGTTCAGCGCCTTGCTGACCGTTGCCACCGATACGCCGCATTCCTTTGCCAGATCTTTCAGGGACGGCATCGCTCGTTTGCCTCCTTCCGAAGAACGTTTTACGGGGGATGTTTACCATCAAGTCCTTAATCGTTTTCGCAATCTCATAATAGCGTATTCTGTACGAAAAATCAAGCTAAAAAGAATAACTTCCATTGCTTTTGACCCATTTTTGGCGTTTTGTTCGTTTCTGAAGAACCGAAATTGTGCATCTCGGATGGATTTCGTTACATTTCGGTTAAAATCAAAAGATTTTCGTTGCGGTTTCGTTACGATTTTCGCCGTATATAATATTACCTATAAATTGTGTTTCAACGTTTTCGCTTACAGGAAGCACAAAAAGCGTGCTTGAAATGAATTTTCTGAAAATCATGGAAACATGCGTATTTATGAAAGATACTTTCAGAAATTTTTTAGAAAATCCTCTTGCTTTTTTGGCCTGCTTGGGCTATGCTAGAAGCAAAGAGAATGCTTTGATCGTCTGTCTTAATCGTTTTCGCAAAAGCGATGCCGCCGGGGCTACCGGCAGCTGATAAGGAGGAAGCATTTATGAAATTCGGCCATTTTGATGACGCACGCAAAGAATATGTCATCACCACCCCGCGCACGCCTCTGCCCTGGATCAACTACCTTGGCAGCGAGGATTTCTTCAGTCTTGTCTCAAATACGGCGGGCGGCTACAGCTTTTACCGCGATGCGCGGATGCGCCGCCTGACCCGCTACCGCTATAACAGCTCCCCGCTGGATATGGACGGCCACCACATTTACATCAAGGATGGCGATACCGTCTGGAACCCCGGCTGGCAGCCCACCAAGACAGAGCTGGACAGCTACGCCTGCCGCCACGGTCTGGGCTATACTATTCTGGAGGGTGAGAAGAACGGTGTTTCCGCTGCGCAGGAGCTGTTCGTGCCCACCGGCGATGCCTGTGAGCTGGACCGCCTGACTTTGAAAAATAAAACGGATGCCGTAAAAGAGCTGGATGTGTTCAGCTATGTGGAGTTCTGCCTGTGGGATGCCATTGACGACAGCTCCAACTTCCAGCGCAACTTCTCCACCGGCGAGGTGGAGGTGGAGCCGGCCATCATCTACCATAAGACGGAATACCGTGAGCGCCGCAATCACTATGCGGTATTCTGGAGCAATACGCCCGTTACCAGCTTTGATACCACCCGCGATGCCTTCTGCGGTGTGTATGGCGGCCCTGCAGACCCGCAGGCCGTCCGCGCCGGGCACTGCTCCGGCAGCATTGCCCACGGCTGGGCACCGGTGGGCGCGCTGCACATCCATGTCACCCTTGCACCGGGTGAGGAAAAGAAGATCCTCTTCGGTCTGGGCTACATCGAGAACCCACAGGAAGAAAAGTTCACGGCTCCCGGTGTCATCAACAAGGAGCGTGCCCATGCCATGATCGCACGCTATGCCACCGATGCACAGGTGGACGCGGCCCGCAAGGCGCTGGCCGACCACTGGGAAGCTCTGCTCTCCACCTACCATCTGGAATCCGGCGAGGAAAAGCTGGACCGTATGGTAAACATCTGGCACCAGTATCAGTGTATGGTCACCTTTAATATGAGCCGCTCGGCCAGCTACTTTGAAAGCGGGACCGGCCGCGGCATGGGCTTCCGCGACAGCTGTCAGGATCTGCTGGGCTTTGTACATATCATCCCGTCCCGCGCACGGGAGCGCATTTTGGATATCGCCGCCACCCAGTTTGAGGATGGCAGCGCCTACCACCAGTACCAGCCCCTGACCAAGAAAGGCAACCGCGATATCGGCACCGGCTTCAACGATGACCCGTTGTGGCTCATTGCCGGCACTGCCGCCTATCTGCGCGAGACCGGCGACTGGTCTATTCTGAACGAGCAGGTGCCCTTTGATAACGATGCCAGCAAGGCACAGAGCCTGATGGAGCATCTGCACCGCAGCTTCAACTTTACCGTCACCCACCTTGGCCCCCACGGCCTGCCGCTCATTGGCCGCGCCGACTGGAACGACTGCCTGAACCTGAACTGTTTCTCGGAGCACCCGGGCGAGAGCTTCCAGATCACCGGTCCCAGCGAAGGCCCTGTGGCCGAAAGCGTGTTCATTGCGGGCATGTTCGTCAAGTATGGCCACGAGTACGCCGAACTGTGCGACCACCTGAACCTTGCCGATGAAGCCGCTGCGGCCCGCAAGGCCGTGGACGGCGTGGAACAGGCGGCCCTGACTTCTGGCTGGGACGGCGCATGGTTCCGCCGCGCCTACGATGCTTTTGGCAAGCCTGTTGGCAGCAAGGAGTGCACCGAGGGCCAGATCTTCATTGAGCCGCAGGGCATGTGCGTCATGGCTGGCATTGGCAAGGAGACCGGTCAGGCCGCGCAGGCATTGAAGAGCGTAGAGGAACGGCTGGATACCAAGTACGGTGTGGTTCTGCACCAACCTGCATACACCAGTTATCAGCTCAATCTGGGCGAAATTTCCAGCTATCCTCCGGGATACAAGGAGAACGCCGGCATCTTCTGCCACAACAACCCGTGGATCAGCTGTGCCGAAGCCGTTCTGGGCCACGGCGACCGGGCCTTTGAGGTGTACCGTAAGACATGCCCGGCCTACATCGAGGATATTTCTGAGATCCACCGCACCGAACCCTATGTTTACAGCCAGATGGTGGCCGGTAAGGATGCCCCCACCTTTGGCGAAGCAAAGAACAGCTGGCTGACCGGCACTGCCGCATGGACCTTCTTCAATGTGAGCCAGTATATCCTTGGCATCCAGCCCACGCTGGACGGCCTGAAGGTAGACCCCTGTATCCCACACACGCTGGGCGGCTTCACCGTTACCCGCCGCTACCGGGGCGCAACCTATCACATTGCAGTGGATAATACCGCTGCAGTCCAGTACGGTGTGAAGAGCGTCGCTGTGGATGGCAAGCCCATTGAGGGCAGCCTGCTGCCGCTGGCACCGGAAGGCGCTGTGGTAGAGGTGCAGGTGACCATGGGATAACCTTTACTGCATTTTCATAATTTCTCCTTCGTGCGGTTCTGAAAGAACAGCGGCCTCCGCATTACGATCCTGCTTGGCATCATATTTGCCTTGCAGGACTTCATCTGCAAGCTGCCGACCAATCTCGTGGGCCTGCTCCGGCGTGGTTTCACCCGGATGTCGGTGGTGTCGATACGATGCAGTGTGCCCGCCCCTGCCACGACACCCTCTATTCAAGTTTAGAGGTGGCCGAAAAATTATCGGCTGCTGAACAGAGCGGCCATGTGCCTACAGAATTGGTGCCGCGCTGTCCCAAGTGCGGCGGTCCCATGGACATCCACATGGGTGCGGGTCAGAGAATGATTCCGGATACCGCTGCCCAAGCACGGTTCCAAAACTTTCTGAAAACCTACCACGGGAAGAAACTGGTAGTTCTGGAGCTGGGCATTGGCTGGCGCAATCAGCTGATCAAGGCTCCGATGATGCGTCTGGTGGCCAGCGAGCCAAACGCCACTTATGTGACCATCAATCTGGGCGAGGTCTACATTGCGGACAATATCAAAGAGAAGTCCTTTGGACTGGACGGGCGGCTGGATGAGTTGCTGCCTGCTCTCCGGGAGGCGTGCGAGGCATAACGATTTACGTATTTTCCGGACATAGCAAAACCTCCTCGTGTAGTTCTATTATCCTACACGGGGAGGCTTTTTGTCTATTGTCTAATTTTTATGGGTCGGTTCAATTTTACACCTCTCCGGAGGTTTACGCAACTATTGGGATGGTCTCCAAAAAAATGCTGGACAACACCAGCTCAAAAATGGTATTGTCCAGCATTCATTTAGATTTCCAGCCTGTGGCTCCCAGTTACATTTTTCAAATATTCCTTCGGATCGCCATTCAGAATCAAATCGGCATAGCCAAGCGGGTCATTGTAGATGAGGTAGTCCAACTCCGACCTCTGCGCCATGGTCACGTCCAATTCACCCTCGACCCCAGTGCAGTCAATGGAGATCATTCTCCCATCCCGGAGCAGCAGCTCCACGCAGCCGGTATCCATGTTGAAATGGCAGGCTCTTGCATCGTACTTCATGCTTGTGTCCTTTCTGCCTTACGGCACCTTTACAGTTGTGACTTTTGTTATACGGTTCTTCTGATAAGGTTTTGGACACACAGCCGTCGGGAAGGAGCCTTCATTTTGCTTTCCGAAGAAAACAAAAAATCCGAACCCTTCTCCTATCGAGAAAAGGTTCGGATTTTCATGGTTTGGTGCGGATAAGAGGACTTGAACCTCCACCGAGTTGCCCCGATTAGAACCTGAATCTAACGCGTCTGCCAATTCCGCCATATCCGCATATTCTGTTTTGTTCGTGAGCTGTGTTGCTCGGAACGATAGTTATTATACCAGATATACGAAGAATGTCAAGCATTATTTTCAGATTTTCTCGACAAAATTTTGCTTGAAAATTGATGCATTCTGAATGGCAGCTGCAGGGCGAAATTTTTGCCAGAATGTGATACAATAAACAGGACGCGCCGGGAGGGTGTCCTGCGCGCAGACTGAGAAAACGAGGGAAATGCAGAATGTTCAATATCATTATTTTCCTGCTGGGAGCAGGCATCATGTTCTTTATGGCTCTGCGCAGTGTGCTGGCACGGCGCAGGCTGTGCACGCAGGGGCAGAAGGTCACGGCCACGGTGGAGGGCACCGTGCAGAGCCGGGATGGCGGTGCCTATGTGCTGGCCTTTACCACCGCAGGCGGTAGCCATCGGCTGCACTACCCGAAGCCTGCGCACGGCAAAAGCTTTGCGGTGGGGGACACCGTCACCTTATATTATGACCCCGAAAACCCGGAAAAAATGTATGTAGAGGGCGACCGGGCCACGCTGGGAGCCGAGGTGCTGTATGCCGTGCTGGGTGTGGCCCTGCTGGTGCTGACCGTGGGCATTGCCCGCTGAAAGGGGAAAAGAGGATGAAACTGGAACATTTTGGCATGGCTGAGCCGGGCGACTGCCGTCTGGTATTCACAGCCGGTGCTGAGGAGCTGGCGGCAGCCGTTGCACAGGTGCAGGCGGAGCCGGACGCGCCGCAGGAAGAGGACGGTCTGCTGACCGAGGCGGTGAATCGCACCATTCTTGGCGGCTTTTCGGCGCTGTATGAGCAGCTGGTACAGGAGTACCATGTGGTGCCGGTGACCGACCCGGATTTTGAATTGCTGGCGGTGAACCGGGCCGAGGGCTTCCGGGCGGGTGCACAGTTTTATGCGCTGCCGCCGCTGGAAGTGGGGCAGTACACCGGTTTCGTGCAGGCCGTGGAGCCGCACCCCATCCGGCAGCTGACCATTGAACTGGAGATCAACCGTCACCACGGCGACGAGGAGCGTGCAGCCGATGCAGCAGGCAAGGCGGCGCTGCGGCAGCAGGTGGCCCGCGAGATCTGGGCACAGCGCTGTGCACAGGCGGTGCAGCGGGCACGCAAGGAGCTGGTATGGCAGCTGGGCGATGCAGTGAAAGGCCCGCTGCCAAAGCAGCTGGTGGGCGGTAACTATTTTGCCGAGCAGCGCCAGTTCAACCTGAGCCTGCAGGCCAATGGCATCAACTTTGACCAGTTCCTTAAAGTGCGCGGCCAGACGGTGGAAGAGTTCCGTGCATGGCTCCATGCGCAGGCAGAGCGCAAGCTGCGCAGCTGGCTGGGGCTTCTGCTGGTGGCAGAAAAGGAGGGCCTTGCACCCACGGACGCCGAGGTGGAAGCAGCTGCTGCCCACTGGGATGCCAAGCTGGACGGCGAGCGCACTTTCCCCGCCAACGATGCACGCAAGGTGCGCCAGCGTCTGGCCCGGGAGCGGGCGGAGCAGTTCATCGTGGAGCATTCCACCCTCACTCCGCCGCCCGATGAACCCATCGTGCAGAAAGTTGAAAGCAAATAATAATAAAAAGGAGCGATGCAGTGCACCGCTCCTTTTTGTTATTATTATCAGGAACTCTCAGGTCTCCACGCCTTCGAACTGGCTGTTGTAGAGCTTGGCGTAGAAGCCGTTTGCAGCAAGCAGCTCGTCGTGGCTGCCCTGCTCCACGATGTGGCCGTCCTTCATCACAAGGATCACGTCCGCCTCGCGGATAGTGGAAAGGCGGTGCGCCACAATAAAGCTGGTACGGCCCTGCATCATGCGGGCAAAGGCTTTCTGGATACGCACCTCGGTGCGGGTATCGATGGAGGATGTTGCTTCGTCCAGGATCAGCATCGGCGGCAGGCAGAGCATCACGCGGGCAATGCACAGCAGCTGCTTCTGGCCCTGACTGATGTTGCCGCCGTCCTCGGCGATGACGGTATCGTAGCCCTCCGGCAGGCGGCGGATGAAGCTGTCTGCATGGGCGGCTTTGGCTGCTGCCACGATCTCTTCAAGGCTTGCATCCGGCTTGCCGTAGGCAATGTTTTCCCGCACGGTACCGGCCCGCAGCCATGTATCCTGCAGCACCATGCCGTAGCTGCCGCGCAGGGAAGCGCGGGTCACATCCCGGATGTCGGTGCCGGACACCTTGATGGAACCGCCGTTCACATCATAGAAGCGCATGAGCAGGTTGATGAGGGTGGTCTTGCCGCAGCCGGTAGGGCCGACGATGGCAATGCGCTGGCCGGGCTTTACGTCGAGGGAAAGGCCCTCGATCAGCGGGCGGTCGGGCAGGTAGCGGAAGGAAACATCCTCCAGCTGCACATGGCCGTCCGGCTGCAGCACGGAGGCGTTCTCGACTTCAGGCACCTGATCGTTGGCATCCAGCAGCTCGAACACGCGGGCGGCGCAGGCCAGAGCATTCTGCAGCTCGGTGACTACACCGGAAATTTCGTTGAAGGGCTTGGTGTACTGGTTGGCGTAGCTCAAAAACACGCTCAGCTGGCCGATGGTGATGCCGCCCCGCACCGCGTACACGGCACCCACAAGGCCCACGCCTGCGTACACGATGTTATTCACAAAGCGGGTGGCAGGGTTGGTCAGGCTGGAAAAGAAGATGGCCTTCAGGCTCACGTCCTGCAGACGGCCATTCACCTCGTCAAAGGCGGTAAGGCTCTCGGCCTCGTGGCCGAAGGCCTGCACCACCTTCTGGCCCTCGATCATCTCGTTGACCAGCGCGGTCTGCTCGCCGCGCACGGCGCTCTGGCTCTGGAAGTAACCATAGCTGCGCTTGGCAAGGAAGCTTGCCACCACGAGGCTCAGCGGGGTGATGCACACCACCACCAGCGTGATGGGCACATTCTCGCTGAGCATGAACAGCAGGGTGCCGAGGATGGTCAGCACGCCGCTGAACAGCTGTGTAAAGCCCATCAGCAGGCCGTCCGCAAAGGTGTCCACATCGGCCACCATGCGGCTGACGATATCGCCGGAGGGATGGCTGTCGAGGTAGGACAGCGGCAGGGTCTGAATTTTGCGCAGGGCTTCGTTGCGCAGGTCGCGGCTGACAAGGAAGGTGATGCGGTTGTTGCACACGCTCAGCAGCCACTGCGCAAGAGCGGCCACACCGGCAACCACCAGCACCTCGATGATAATGCGCATCACACCGCCAAAATCTACGGAACCCTTGCCCAGCATCATATCAATGGCGCTGCCGCAGAGGATGGGGATATACAGCTGTGCACCCACGCTCACGGCAGCAACGATCAGGCTGCACACCACAAACAGGGAATAAGGTTTGATCTTGCCCAGAACACGGGTCAGAGTGGCCTTGCGCTGCTGCGGGGTCAGCTTTGTTTTTGCTTTTGCACTCATTTCTGCGCATCCCCTTTCTTGAACTGGCTCTCGTAGATCTCCTCGTAGACGGGGCAGGTCTGGCGCAGCTGGTCGTGGGTGCCGATGCCCACCAGATGGCCGTCGTCCAGCACCAGAATTTGATCTGCGTGCTGCAGGCTGGCAGCGCGCTGGCTCACGATGAACACGGTCAGGCTGCCGGGCAGAGCAGCCAGTGCCTTGCGCAGGGCGGCATCGGTGGCATAGTCCAGTGCGCTGGCGCTGTCGTCAAGGATCAGAATTTCCGGCTTGCCCACAAGGGCGCGGGCGATGGTCAGGCGCTGCTTCTGTCCGCCGGACAGGTTGCGACCGCCCTGCTCCACAGGCTCGTCCAGCCCAAGGGGCTTGGCTTTGACGAACTCCGCAGCCTGTGCTGTTTCCAGTGCAGCCCACAGGTCCGCATCGGTGGCATTCTTGTTGCCCCACAGCAGGTTGGAGCGGATGGTGCCGCCAAAGAGCTGGGCCTTCTGCATGACCATGGCTGCCTTGCCGCGCAGTTCTTCGCGGGGATAGTTCCGGGCATCGCGGCCCATGATCTCCACCGTGCCTTCGGTGGCATCGTAGAAGCGGGGAATCAGGTTGACAAGGCTGGATTTGCCGCTGCCGGTACCGCCGATGACACCAATGGTCTGGCCGCGCTTTGCAGTGAAGCTGATGTCGGAAAGGCTGGGTGCACCGGCACCCGCATAGGTCAAGCTTACATGCTCAAAGCGCACGGCATCGCCGGATTTTTCGGCGGGCACCTCGCCCAGAAGCTTTTCCGGGAAGGCCATGCCGGGCGTGGTGTCCAGCACAGCCTGCACGCGGCCTGCGCAGGCCAGCGCCTTGCTCACCTGCACGATCAGGTTTGCCAGCTTGACCAGCTCCACAAGGATCTGGTTCATGTAGTTCACCAGCGCGATCACGTCGCCGGAAGCCATGCCACCCACATTGATCTCAATGCTGCCCACATAGAGCAGTGCCACAATGGCAATGTTGATGAGCACATAGGTCAGCGGGTTCATCAGGGCAGAGATATGGCCTACATGGAGCTGCATCTTGGTCAGCAGATCGTTGGCATTCTCAAAGCGCTCTACCTCGCTCTTTTCCTTATCAAAAGCGCGCACCACGCGCACGCCGGTCAGGTTTTCACGGGTCAGGCCCAGCACCCGGTCAAGGCGATTCTGTACCGTCTTGTACAGGGGCCGGGTAGCAGCCATGATGCCGAACACCACCACGCTCAGCAGCGGGATGGTCACTACAAAGATCAGCGCTGCACGGGCATTCACTGTAAAGGCCATGACCATGGCACCGATCACCACGAACGGGCTGCGCAGGAACAGGCGTAAAAACAGGTTCAGGCCGCTCTGCACCTGATTCACGTCGCTGGTCATACGGGTGATCAGGGTGCTGGTGCCGAGGGTGTCCATCTCGGTAAAGCTCAGGGTCTGGATGTGCTCAAACAGGGCGTGGCGCAGAGCTGTGGAATAGCCCACGGCCGCCTTTGCGGAAAAATACTGTGCCGTCAGGCTGCAGGCAAGGCCGATCATGGCCAGCAGCAGCAAAATGCCGCACCGCACAAGAATATAGTGGAAGTCGTGGGCGGCAATGCCGATGTTCACGATATCCGCCATGACCAGCGGCACGAACAGGTCGAACGTGGCTTCCAGCATCTTGAAAAGGGGCGCAAGCACGCTCTCGCGCTTGTAGTCCTTCAGATAGCCTAGCATCTTGTTCAAGGCGATACTCCTTCTTTCTTGCATTATAAGGTTTATGAAATCCTACTTATTATAGCGTACAAAAACTTAAAAAGCCATAGAAAATGTTTTTATTGCAAAAGTGTGCTGAAAACCGCCGGGCAAAATGCCGAAAACGGTTGAAACCAGGGTGGGGGTATGCTACAATGATTTTAAATATTGCACAAAAGGGGAAACAGGAATGCTGATAAGTTTGGTCGTTCCGTGCTACAATGAGGAAGAATCACTTCCCATTTTTTATAAAGAGGCCAGCAAGATCGCACAGCAGATGGGAATATCCCACGGAGCAGATTTTGAGTTCATCTTTGTGGATGACGGCTCAAAAGACCGCACACTGCAGATCGCGCGGGAATTGCACCGGAAAGATGTCCGTGTGCGGTACATCTCCTTCAGCCGGAACTTTGGCAAGGAAGCAGGCATTTATGCCGGATTAAAAGCGGCAAAGGGCGATTATGTAGCAACGATGGATGCGGATCTGCAGGACCCGCCCTCGCTGCTGCCGGAAATGCTGGAGCTGCTGCTCTCCGGCGAATATGACTGCGCGGCCACCCGCCGCACGACACGCGAGGGTGAACCGCCCGTTCGCAGCTGGTTTGCCAAAAAGTTTTATCAGATCATCAATAAGCTCTCGGATACAGAGATCGTGGATGGAGCAAGAGACTTCCGCCTGATGAGCCGCAAAATGACTGATGCCGTGCTGAGCATGGCGGAATATAACCGCTTCAGCAAGGGCATTTTCAGCTGGGTCGGCTTTAAAACGAAGTGGATCGACTACAAAAACGTAGAGCGTGTGGCGGGCACAACAAAGTGGAACTTCTGGGGTCTGCTCAAATATTCGATCGAAGGCATTGTGGGCTTTTCCACAGCTCCGCTGCTGATGGCGGCGGGCCTTGGCCTTGCCTTTTGCGTATTGGCGTTTGTAGGCATCATGATCGTGGTGGTGCGTGCACTGATGTTCGGCGACCCTACTTCCGGCTGGCCGAGCCTTGTCTGCATTATCCTTTTGTGCAGTGGTGTGCAGCTGCTGTGTACGGGAATTGCGGGCGAGTACCTTGCCAAAACATATCTTGAAACAAAGCACAGACCAATCTATATTGCTGCTGAGACCGAAGAAGATCTGGACGCGGAATAAGGCGTTTCAGGAAAAATGTATTTTTAACGGGGTGCCAGAAGAAGCTGATCTGGCACCCCGCTTTTTTTGAGCAGGGAAAAATGGATACATACAGATAGGCGTTGTACCCAAAGCCATTTCCTGCTATACTAAAAATTGACTAGAAACTGGAAGAATGGTGAGCAGATGGCAAAAAGACAAGACGGCGGCATCCGGCTGCGCCCGGTGGGCACCCGCAAGCATCGGCAGAACGCTCCGGCCTACAGCCCGGCGGGCACCGGCTGCCCGGCCTTTGAGCAGGCAGTGGAAAATTTATATAAAGGCCAGAACGAAGAAAGCTTCTGGACGCTGATGGGCGCTTTGAACTATGCACTGGAAATGGAGACCCATGTTCTGGTGCCGCTGCGCACGGCACTGACGGTGCACAACACGCCTGCACCGTGGACGGAGCATCCGGTGCCCACGGCAAAGGCTAAGGACCTGCAGCTGTGGACCCTGCGCAACGAGAAGGGCCGCACATGGCTGCCTATGTTCACCTCTGCAGCTGCGGCCTGCGCCGACCGCAGCACTTCTGCCCGGCCAATGGCGGATTACACCCTGCAGGATGCCATGGAGCTGGCCCTTTCCACTGAGGGGATTGACGGCGTGGTGCTGGACCCGTGGAGCCACTCGGCTACGCTGGACGGCGCTCTGCTCAACGGTTTGCTGCACGCGGGCCATACGCCGGAAGACCCCGGTGATGAGAAAGCGGATGCCGGAAAGGAAGCCGCCCGCAAGGGCAACTGGGCGCAGGCTGTGGAATGCTTTGAAAAAGCAGCCGAGCTTGGCAGCACCATGGGACTTGCCCTGCTGGCAGACTGCATTTATAAGGGCCGCGGCACCCGCACGAACCGTGCCGAGGCCCGCCGCATGTGGAAGGAAGCAGCGGACAGCGGCGAGATCTTATCCAACATTGCACTGGGCGATGACTGCGCTGCCCGGGGCGACAATGGCCGGGCACTTTTGTATTACCGCCGTGCCCGCGCCAACGCAGCCCATATGCCGGATATCGAGTACACTCCGCAGGTGTGCCTGCGTGTGGCCCAGACCGAAACGCGCTACACCAGCCGCAAAAAGGCGCTGGCACTGGCCGCAGAAGCAAGGCAGGGCTTTTCCATCAAGGCCCGTGAACACGAGCCGGACGCAGAGCAGTGGCTGGCCGAAGCTGACCAGCTCATCCGGGAACTGACCAGTGAACTGCCTGCCCGAGCCACAGCTTACGACATGGAATCTTTACAATTGGACTAAAAAATCGTCATATCGGGACGGTAAGATATACTCGGAAATGATTTGAAGAGCTGCGCCCAAGATGCACAGCACCGGAGAGGAAACAGACAGTATGAGCAAAGTAATCGGCATCGATCTCGGCACGACCAATTCCTGCGTGGCAGTGGTGGAGGGCGGCAAGCCCGTGGTCATCACCAATGCGGAGGGTGAGCGCACCACCCCCAGCGTTGTGGCCTTCACGAAGGACGGTGAACGTCTGGTGGGCGGTGCGGCCAAGCGCCAGATCGCCACAAATTCCGGGCGCACCATCTCCAGCATCAAGCGCCATATGGGCAGTGACTACCGGGTGCACATCGACGGCAAAGACCTGACCCCGCAGGAGATCAGCGCCATGATCTTGGCCAAGATCCGCCGCGATGCCGAGAGCTATCTGGGCGAGCCGGTGACCGAAGCGGTCATCACGGTGCCCGCCTACTTCGACGACAGCCAGCGCAAGGCTACGCAGGATGCAGGCCGCATTGCAGGCCTGAACGTGCTGCGCATCATCAACGAGCCTACTGCTGCCGCTGTGGCCTATGGTTTGGATAACGAAGCATCGCAGAAGATCCTCGTCTACGACCTCGGCGGCGGCACCTTTGATGTGTCCATCATCGAGATCGAGGACGGGACCTTTACGGTGCTTGCCACCGGCGGCGACACCCATCTGGGCGGCGACGACTTCGATCAGCGCATCGTGGAATATGCCGTGGCCGAGTTCAAAAAGTCGGATCGCATCGACCTCTCCCGCGACCCGGCAGCTATGGGCCGGTTGAAAGAGGAAGCCGAAAAGGCAAAGAAGGAGCTTTCTGCCGCGCCGTCGGCACAGCTGAACCTGCCCTTTATCGCAGTGGGCAAGGACGGCCCTCACCACTTGGATATCTCGCTTTCCCGCCCGCAGTTCGAAATGATGACCGGCGACCTGCTGGCCCGCACAGTGGCTCCCGTGCAGAATGCGCTGCGGGATGCAGGCATTTCCGCCAGCCAGCTGGGCAAGGTGCTGCTGGTGGGCGGCAGCACCCGGATGCCTGCGGTGGAGCGTCAGGTGAAGGAGCTGCTGGGCTGCGAACCCAGCCACAGCCTGAACCCGGACGAGTGTGTTGCCATGGGTGCGGCGGTACAGGGCGGTCTGCTGCAGGGCGGCGGCAAGCTGGCCGGTGCCACCGGCGCAGCGGCGCAAGGCCTTGTGCTGATGGATGTGACCCCGCTGACCCTCTCCATTGAGACGCTGGGCGGCGTGGCCACCCCGCTGATCACCCGCAACAGCATGATCCCCACCCGCAAGAGCCAGATCTTCACCACCGCACGGCCTATGCAGACCAGTGTGGAGATCAACGTGCTGCAGGGCGAGCGACACTTTGCCCGCGACAACAAGAGTCTGGGCAAATTCAAGCTCACCGGCATCCGGGCAAGCTTTTCTTCCAAGCCGCAGATCGAAGTTACCTTCGATATCGACGTGAACGGCGTGGTGAAGGTGTCTGCCAAGGACCTTGGCACCGGCCGGGAGCAGAACATCACCATCACCGGCAGCACCAACCTTTCGGAAAATGAGATCCAACGCGCCATGGCAGACGCTGCCGCCTATGAGGCCGAGGACAGCCGCCGCAAGGAGCGGCTGGACCTGCACAATCAGGCCGAGGTGCTGGCCTACAAGGTGGACGAGGCTCTTTCCAAATGCAAAAAGGAGCTGGACAAGGACGAGAAGAACCGCATCAAAACCGACCTCGCCAACCTCCGCCGCTGCCTGCGCAAGGATAAGCCCGAAAAGATGAATGAAAACGAGGAAGCCGCCCTGCGTCAGGCCAAGACCCAGCTGGAAGAAAGCGCCAACCATCTGATGGTGCTTTATACCAGTGAGCAGGGAACAGATGGTACGAATAATGCGCTGTAAAAGCTGCAATAAAATAGAGTGATGAGAACTGTGCTCTGTGGATAATAGAAACCACAGAGCACGTTTTTTTGCAGAAATAGTTGCAGGAGATAGGCTGACATTGTATAATACAACTGTATGGTTTTGGCTAAATTCGGGAATGATGCCTTGTTTGGGAGGAAGACATGGAAAAAACTGCGGAAAAGCTAAAGGTAAATGAGAGCCTGTTAAAAACAGTACTGTGCAGTGCTACTTTTTGGGGATTGTTGGCGCATGGCATGGTTCTGTTCAACAAATACTCATTCCATGATGATGCACGGTATTTCAACGATGTGGGCGCTACTTACGAATCTGGACGGTGGATGCTGGGCATTCTTGGAAGTCTGAGTGCAAATTTGCTGGGTAGTAAAAACTACAGCCTGCCAGTGGTAAATGGTACGATTACGATTTTGTGCATTGCAGCAATCGTATATCTGCTGGCGGATAGTTTGAGGATCCAGTCAAAGCCTCTTGTTATTCTGCTGTGCGGAAGTATGGTGACATTTCCGTCAGTGACGGGAACATTCAGTTACATGTTTACTGCACCATACTATTACGCTGCGTCCCTACTGGGAGTGGTTGGAGCATGGATTTTTCACCAGAAAAAGAATTTTGTCGCTCTATTACTCTGCACGGTTTTGATGGCTTGTTCTGTTGGTGTGTATCAGGCAAATATCCCGGTTTGCATCTGTACATTGTTGCTTTATATGATGGAAGATGTCCGGCAGTCTGATATGAGCTGGAAAGCGTTTTGGAAAATGGCTCTGTGTAATGCAACTGTGTGCATTGGGTTTATTGCGGAATATTTTCTAGTCAATCAATTTTTTCTGAATCAGTTTGGCGTTGTTTTGACGGATTACAAAGGTATCAATCATTTTGGAAGAACAAATCTGAGCAATTATATTTATCGGATGTTGTGCGGCTATGGATCTTTCTTTTATCCAAGCACTGCTGTGGAAGACTTCAGCGCAAGATATATCTATACTTTGTTGATTGTTGTTACTGCGATCATTGCCATATTTGTGCTCCGGAAAATGTATATTCTTAAGACTCCAAAAGGATCTCAAACCCTATTGATCCTAATCGCATATCCTATTGCAGCATGCTTTGTATACCTGATGGTAGAGCCTTGGGATGTTCATGCCGTAATGACTTTTGGACAGGCGTTTGCCTTTGCTTTGGTTGTATGGCTTATTGATAAATATCCCGAAGATAGAACAAAAGTAGAAGGTGCCCTATGTAAAGCCGCTGTTGCCCTATTAGGAGTACTTGTGACTCTAAATATTCGTTACAGCAATATCCTCTACCTAAAAGCAGACGTGATGCAGACACAAATGATCAGTTATTACACAACTTTGATCACACGAATTGAAAGTGTTGAAGGTTATACTGAAGATGCGCAGGTTGTTTATATCGGGGAGTATGACAAGCACGATAAAAATTTTGTTGGAGTCAGCGAGTATTTCGATGATTTGGATCTGCCCACATATAAAGGGGAACTTATTTTCAATGATTACGCATGGAAGGAAACCATGGAGCTTTGGTGTGGTTTTGCGCCGGAATTAGGAGATGCCGCAGAGTTTGAGGGCAATGCAGAGGTGGCATCTATGCCTTGCTACCCGGAACAGGGCTCGATCCGGTGTATCAATGGGAAAATCGTTGTCAAATTTGCGGATGAGCAGTAAACGCTGTAAAAAAGCAGGAAGGTCAAATGAAAAAATTATCTTTGGTCATTTCAGTTTATAACGAAGAAGCCGTTCTGGAAAAATTCTATAATGCCTTTTGCAACATAGAGCAAGATTTGAAATATGGGGGGAAAATGAACTAATTTTTGTAAATGATGGTAGTACCGATGCCAGTATGAATATTCTGGAAGTGATTGCGCAACAGAACAAGAATGTCCGTGTAATCAGTTTTTCGCGAAATTTTGGCCACGAGGCTGCCATGATTGCAGGCATCGATCATGCTGCGGGGGATGTGATCATTTGCATGGATGCCGACCTGCAGCACCCTCTGGAATGCATCGCCCCCATCATGGCGAAATTTGAGGAAGGCTATGAGGTTATCAGCATGGTCCGAACCTCCAACAAATCGGCAGGTGCCATCAAAAACTTTACATCCAGAGCATTCTACCGGGTGATCAACGCCTTATCTGATCAAGTAAAGCTGGAGGAAAATGCATCGGATTTCTTTGCCATCAGTAGCCGTGTGGCAGATGTTCTGCGTACAAATTACCGTGAAAAGACTCGTTTTCTGCGTGGATATGTACAAAGCGTTGGCTTCCGGAAAACAACGCTGGAATACACTGCTGCGGAAAGAGCTGGCGGGGCCAGCCACTATACGCTGAAAAAACTGATGAATTTTGCAATCAGCACCATAGTCGGTTTTTCTGATTTTCCACTGAAACTCGGCCTCTATGCCGGTGCTGTAAGTTTTCTTGCTGCTGTGCTTTTTGCTATAAGTGCACTGTGCGGCTTCCGCGAGTATAAGGTGATTCTTGCGGCATTCAATGTTTTATTTGCTGTTCTCTTTTTGCTGGTCGGAATTATGGGTGAATATTTTCCGTTGCATTCGCAGAGCTGAAAAACCGTCCGATCTATATTGTGGAAAAAGAAATCAATTCCGGGCGCTGCGTATGATACAAACAATAAAGCAGCTTTATTTTCGTTATAAGGAATTGATCAACTATGTGATCATAGGTGGTCTGACTACGGTAGTGAGTCTGGTAAGTTACTGTTTTTTCACTACAGTTTTTCTGGATCCGCAAGACCTATTTCAACTGATGGCTGCCAATACGTTCTCATGGATCTGCGCGGTTTCTTTTGCTTATATCACAAACCGAAAGTTCGTTTTTGAAAGTAAAAGCACTGATAAATTGCGCGAAATGCTAAAATTTTTCAATGCGAGAGTTTCTACTCTTCTTATCGAAATGGCCTGCATGACATTGCTGGTAAATATTTTACACTGGTATGACAGAATTTCCAAATTTGTGGTACAGTTTATTGTTATGGCGTTGAACTATATTTTTAGCAAATTGTTTGTGTTTCGCAGTAAAGAATAACATACAAGCAAAGGGACTGTTGCACATCGTTTTAGCCGAAAGTGCAGCAGATACTTTCAAAATCAATCGTATAATCAAACAATTCAAAAGGGCACGTGCATCACAAATCCATCGAAAATTTGTTGCGCATGCTTTTGTTTTAGGCGTTGATACCGCTTGATTCTTACGCCTATTCGTACAAAAGAAGGGGCTGTCGCATGTGCAACAGCCCCTTCTTTTTTTCATTTCTTACATTACAGCATCTTGGAAAGGAATGCTTTCAGTCTGGGATGCTTCGGGTTCGTGAACAGTTCCTGCGGCGGCTCGTCCTCCTGGATCTTGCCGTCATCGATGAAGATGACGCGGTTGGACACCTCACGGGCGAAGCCCATTTCGTGGGTGACCACCAGCATGGTGATGCCGGTGTGGGCAAGCTCCTTCATCAGTTCCAGAACCTCGCCCACCATTTCGGGGTCGAGGGCGCTGGTGGGCTCGTCGAACAGGATCACGTCCGGATCCATGGCAAGGGCACGGGCAATGGCAATACGCTGCTGCTGACCGCCGGAAAGGCTCTTGGGGTAGGCATCGGCCTTGTCGGACAGGCCCACGCGGGCCAGCAGCTCGTCGGCCTTGTCGGAAATGGCCTGCTTATCCTTGAGCTTGAGCAGGGTGGGGGCCAGCTCAAGGTTCTTCTTCACGGTCAGGTGGGGGAAGAGGTTGAAGTGCTGGAACACCATGCCCATCTTCTGGCGCACAGCATCAATGTGGGCCTCGTCCACCTCGGTGCCCTCAAATTTGATGCTGCCGGAGGAGGGGATCTCCAAACGGTTCAGGCAGCGCAGAAAGGTGGATTTGCCGCAGCCGGAAGGGCCGATCAGGCAGACCACATCGCCGCGGTAAATATCAATATCGATGCCCTTCAGCACGTCCAGAGTGGGGGTGGGCTGCTTTGCGCCCGGCTTCTTTTCGCCGCCGTAGGTCTTTGTCAGGCCGCGGACTTCCAGAATTTTATCGGTCACTTTGAGCCAGCCTCCTCTCAAACTTTGCCAGCAGACGGGTGAACAGCATGACCAGCACAAGGTAGATCAGCGCATCGCCCAGCAGCGGGAACATGGCCTCGTAGGTGCGGTTCATGATGCCCTGTGCGGCGTACAGCAGCTCCTTGCCGCCGATGACCGTGATCAGGGAAGTATCCTTCAGCAGGATAATGAACTCGTTGCCCAGTGCGGGCAGCACCGCACGGATGGCCTGCGGGATGATGATGACCACCATGGTGGTCATGTAGTTCAGGCCGAGGCTGCGTCCGGCCTCCATCTGGCCGGGGTCAATGGCCATCAGACCGCCGCGGATGATCTCGGACACATAGGCACCGGAGTTGATGCCCAGTGCCAGCGCACCCACCATGGTAAAGTTGCGGCTGTTGGCAAAGATGACCATGCTCATGATGAGCAGCTGCACCATCATGGGCGTGCCGCGGATGATGGTGGTGTATACCTGACACACCGCATTGAAGAAGCCCAGCACCGGGTTCTTGTGGCCGGGGCGCTGCTGGTCGTGCGCCACACGCACCAGTGCCACCACGCTGCCCAGCACGATGCCCAGGGCCAGCGCAATGGCAGTGACCAGCAGGGTGGTGCCTACGCCGTTGATGTACTGGAGCCAGCGGTCTTTCAGGATGAACGCCTGATAAAACTTGAAGAAGAAATTCTGCCCGAAGCTGAGCGTAGTGCCGCTGTTGAGCAGCTCTTTGAGCAGTTCGTACTGTGCAGCCATTCGCATCCTCACTTTCCTGTTTTGTTAGAATTTTGTAACCTTATTTTTCCAAAAAAGGGGAGGTGCCCCAGTTGGGGCTGCCTCCCCGTGGTTCCGTTATCAGCCAGCTGATTATTCAGCGGTGATGTACTTGTCCACGATGGACTGCAGGGTGCCGTCGGCCTTCAGCTCTTCCAGAGCGGAGTTGATGGCGTCCTCCAGCGGAGAGCTCTTTGCCATGCCGATGGCGTAATCCTCCTCGGCGTAGCTGGTCTCCAGCACCTTCAGGCCGGGGTTGGCAGCCACATACTCCTTGGCGGGAGCGTTGTCGATGACCACGGCGTCCACCTGACCATTGTTCAGGGCCTGCACAGCGGTCAGACCGCTGTCGTAAGCCACCACAGCGTCCTCGCCGAAATCATCGGTGCAGTAGATGTAACCGGTGGTGCCGCGCTGGGTGCCGATCTTCTTGCCTGCCAGATCATCCGGGGAAGCAATGTCGGAGCCCTCGGGAACGATGACGGACTGGATGCCGGTAGCGTAGCTGTCGGAGAAGTCCATCACGGCCTTGCGCTCGTCGGTAACGGTAACGCCGGCCATAACGATGTCGGCCTTGCCCTGCTGCACGCTCAGCAGAGCGGCATCAAAGTCCATGTCATCGATCTGCAGCTCCAGACCCAGCTTGTCAGCGATGGCCTGAGCAGCCTCGATGTCGATGCCCTCGAACTCGCCTGCATCGGTGGTCATCTCATACGGAGGGAAGGTTGCGTTGGTAGCCATGGTCAGCTTGCCAGCCTCAACGGTGGTCAGCTCGCCAGCGGCAGCGCTGGTGGAAGCAGCTTCAGAAGAAGCAGCAGAGCTTGCCACGGAGGAAGCGGTGCTTGCGGAAGAACCACCGCAGGCAGTCAGAGCCAGAGCGGCAACGGACAGACCGGCAGCTGCCAGAAAGCTGCGACGAGAGATCTTTTTCATATTCAAACACTCCTCAAATGTACTGTATGTTTTTGCGGTACGCCGGAACGATGCGATTCATCGAACATCTGGCGAACGAATTTAGTATAGATTGTACAAATTGAAAAGTCAATACTTGTGCAAAAAATCTCATCAATTGAAACCGAATTGAAAACAATTATACAAAAAATGCGTTGAAGAAATGTATATATACAAATTATAGATATTTTGCGATCTCTTCTTTGCTCCGCTTTGGCACGCAGTAATCCCGGTTCTCGTCCAGATAATACTTTACGCCGGTCTCAGCCGTCAGCGGCACAATGTGAGCCTTGTGGGCCGGGTAGCCGAACGCCACCATGAATGCCAGCTTCTGCGGTTCTTCAATGCCCAGCAGTTCGGTGAGGGCGGGCTTGTTGATCGCGCCCATGATGCAGCTGCCCACGCCTTTGTCCCATGCGGCAAGGGTCATGTTGGCAAGGGCAATGCCGGTATCGGTGGCAAGGTCGCCGGGGATGGAGGTATCCTGCACTACGGCCACATACAGGGTGGGCAGCTCGTCGGCTTTGGGTGTGCCCTGCTCCGGCGGCAGATAGGCAGCCCACTTGACCAGCGGCTGCACCTTTGCCACCTCCTCGGGCTTGTTCACCACCACCAGACGCACAGCCTGACGGTTGGCTCCGCAGGAGGACAGGCGGACGGCCTCGACGATATCATCCACCACATCCTGCGGAACAGCTTTCTGTGCAAAGCGGCGGTAGGTGCGGCGGCTGACAAGAGTATCCATAACAGACATAAAGAGCACCTCTTTTGTATAAGTACTGTCAAAAGTATAGCAGATGCGGCAGAGTCTTGCAACGCTCCGGCGCAAAAAAAGCTTGCACGCTGGGCAGTGATCTTGCCTCCTGCGACAGGCTGCGATTGCATCCGACGAATGATATATGGTAAAATATAGTAAAAGAAGGGAGCGGCGCAATGGTATTGGCGGCAGGCATCGTGGGTTTTATTCTGGGGGTCAATGTGGGTTTTTTGTTTGCCGGGCTGATGCGGGCGGCAAGAGAGGAACAGAAGCAGACGAGAGAGGAACAGGAGCAGACGAAAGATGAAAACGGGACATGCGGAGGATGAATAAAAATAGCACAGAACAGAAGGGGCCGCTGCAGGGAATAATGTGCAGCGGCCCTTAAATTATGATTTTTAATGTTTCCGGTGCCGCTTTGGGATGGGCACGCTGAGCACCAGCGTGATGCCGATGGCCAGCGCAACGGCTACTTTAAAGGTGCTGATGCCGTTGGAGAGAGCCAGCGCATTGTTGCCCTGAATGAAATAGTAGGCGGTGTAGTAGATGCCCGCGCCGGGCACCAGCGGGAAGATGCCGGACAGCAGGAACACCGTCACCGGCATTTTAAGGGTGATAGCAAACACCCGGGTGAGCAGGGTGAGGGGAACCACCGCCAGCAGGGAGGCTGCGGCACTGTCTGCCCCCAGCATCACGGCCAGCTCGTAGACGAACCAGCCCACGGCACCCACCAGCCCGCAGAAGGGCAGGCTTTTGCGCGGACAGCCGAACAGAACGGCAAAACTCAGGGTGCCTGCGCCGGCAATAAAGAACTGCGCGGCCAGCTCCCCAATTTGTGTACTGGTCAACATCATGCCACGACCACCCCCGTAAAGAATGTATAAAGGCTCAGCACAAGGCCGGTGCCAATGGCAATGCTGGCTGCAATGAGCAGCGCATCGATCATGCGGATGGTGCCGGAGAGGTAATCTCCGTGCACAAAGTCGCGGATGCCCATGGTAAAGGCGATGCCGGGGGTCAGGATCATCAGCGAACCAATAATAGAATGACTGGCCGGTGTGCCCAGCACTCGGCAGGCCAGAATGCACACCAGCGTGATAAGCGCAGCACAGCTGATCTTGCAAAAGCCGCCGGGCAGCTCGTGCTGCTCACACAGCAGCAAATAGCCGCTGGCAAGAAAGCCTGCCAGTGCCGCCGCCAGTGCACTGCGCAGTGTGCCGCCGAAAATCAGCGCAAAGCAGAATGCACCGCACATGCCGCTGACCAGCTGCACCCAGTTCTTGGGAAAAGGGATGCGCCGCGCCAGCACCAGACGGCTCTCGGCTTCGTCCAGCGACATGCTGCCCTCTGCAATCTCGCGGGAGAGGGCGTTCACTGCCGCCACCCGGCCCAGATGAGTGGTGCGGGTAGGCACATTGCGCACCTCGCTGATCTCGGCGGTGCCCGCACTGGCAAAGATGCCGTTGGTCAGCACGTAAACATGGAACTCCCGCAGGTGGAATGACCGGGCCATGATCTCCATGGTCTGCTCCACCCGGAACACCTCGGCACCGTTTTCCAGCAATGTCTGGCCCGCCGCCATGATAAAATCCATGATGCGGCGGCGCAGTTCTTCATCCGGGAAAACCTCGCGGCTGTTCATTGCCGCACCCCCTTTATAAATAATGCTGTCTTATTCTACCATGTCCGCGGCTGGCGCACAAGATAAAAAAACGCAATTTCCTACTAAAAAACTTCGTTGTAGGTGTTGACAAATCCGGTCGATTGGATTATTATAAATGCAATATCACAAAAATGGCTGTGAAGAGAAGAGTAGGCCTTCGCATTGATCCTTACCAGAAAGCCCGGGCGATGGAAAAGGGCAGGAAACAGGAAGCTGAAAATGGTCTCGGAGCTGTGCGGGCGAGGTGCATGAGCGCTAAGTTTGCAACGGGATGCGCCCGTTACAGCGTCCGGCTGTAAGCAGCAAAGCTGCCGCAGCATTGAGGCTGTACCCGCAAGGGTGCGGTAAACCAAGGTGGTACCACGGAAGTATGTTATGCTCCCGTCCTTGTCTGAGCGTTGGCTCAAGGTCAAGGACGGGAGCTTTTTTCATACATCCGTCAAAGGCCCTTAGCACGGAACTGTGCCGTGCGGGCCGCTGTACATTATAATAAGAAAATAGAGAGGGAACAAAACTATGATTACTCGTCGTGATTTTCTGAAAGTTACCGGAGCTGCAGCTGCTGCAGCTGCCCTGACCGCATGCGGCGGTTCTTCTTCCACCGCATCTTCTGCTGCTTCCGGCACTGCTTCTTCCGCAGCTTCTTCTGCTGTGGCTAAGCTGGACAAGGTGAAGGTGGCTGTGCCCAACGACACCACCAACGAGGCACGCGCCCTGACCCTGCTGGAGAAGAACGGCTTCTTTAAGCTGAAGGCTGATGCAGGCCTGACCGCAACCGCAAAGGACATCGAGGAGAACCCTCTGAATGTTTCCGTCGATGAGGTCGAGGCTGCTCAGGTGCCCAACGTCCTGCAGGACGAGGACTACGCCGTCATCAACTCCAACTACGCCATCTCCGCTGGTCTGGACCCCATGACCGATGCTCTGGCAATGGAGGACGGCACCTCTGCTTACGTCAATATTCTGGTCTGCAAGGACGGCAATCAGGAAGAGCCGAAGATCAAGGCTCTGGCCGCTGCTCTGCAGAGCCAGAAGGTGAAGGACTTCATGGATGAAAACTACAAGGGTGCTGTGGTGTCCGTTGTGGAGAACCCCACCGACGGCTATGACTCCTCTATCGACTACGATGCACTGAACGGCGAGACCGTCAGCTGCGCTGCTACTCCGGCTCCTCACTGCGAGGTTCTGGAGATCTGCAAGGACATTCTGGCCGAAAAGGGCATCACGCTGGATATTCAGGAGTACGACGACTACATCATTCCCAACAACATCGTTGAGGACGGCCAGTGCGATACCAACTATTTCCAGCATCAGCCGTATCTGGACGACTTCAATGCAGAGCACGGCACCCATCTGGTGACGGTTGCCGGCATCCACGTGGAGCCTATGGGCATCTACGGCGGCAAGCAGGACAGTCTGGCACCGATCGAGGGTTAAGCAAACTCCCCCAGTCACCTTGCGGTGACAGCCCCCTCGGGAAGGGGGCCTTTGCCTGACCGTTCTGTTTCAGGCTCCCTCCATGAGGGAGCTGGCAAACCCGCAAGGGTTTGGCTGAAGGAGTTTATTCAACAGCAAGGAGCAATTTCTGTGATCGAGATCAAACATCTTTCCAAGACCTTCCAGATGAAGGACGGCGCGGTGAATGCGCTGAAGGACATCAACCTCACCATCCCGGATGGTTCCATTTATGGCATCATCGGCATGTCCGGTGCGGGCAAATCCACGCTGGTGCGTTGCATCAACCTGCTGGAGCGCCCCACCGAGGGCAGCGTTGTGATCGACGGCACCGCTATGGAGACTTTAAACGCAGCCCAGCTGCGTGAGCGCCGCCGCGAGATCACCATGATCTTCCAGCAGTTCAATCTGCTGATGCAGCGCAGCTGCCTGAAGAACATCTGCTTCCCCATGGAGCTGGCCGGTGTGAAAAAGGCGGATGCCGAAAAGCGCGCCAGAGAGCTGCTGGAAGTGGTGGGCCTGCCCGATAAGGCTAACGCCTACCCGGCACAGCTGTCCGGCGGCCAGAAGCAGCGCATTGCCATTGCCCGTGCACTGGCAACGGACCCCAAAGTTCTGCTCTGCGATGAAGCCACCAGCGCACTGGACCCCAACACCACCCATGCGATCCTGACCCTGATCAAGGACATCAACAAGAAGCTGGGCATCACGGTGGTGGTCATCACCCATCAGATGAGCGTTGTGGAAGAGATCTGCGATCACGTTGCTATTCTGGACGGCGGCGTTGTGGTGGAGGAAGGCTCCGTGCAGGAGATCTTCTCGAACCCCAAGACGCCCGCAGCAAAGCGTCTGGTGGCACCCAACGGCGGCAGCGCCGCACGGGATCTGTCCAGCTTTGCACCGGACGACCATGTGGTGCGCGTCACCTTCAACGGTTCGTCCACGGCAAAGCCGCTGGTGGCAAGCCTTGCCGCAGAAAAAGGCATTCTGGTGTCGGTGCTCAGCGCCGACACCCGCGACCTGAGCGGTCAGTGCTACGGCTCCATGCTGCTCAAGCTGCCCGCTGATGTGGAGCAGGCAAAGCAGGCTGCGGCCTATATGCGCGCCCAGCCCGGCATTACGGTAGAGGAGGTGACCGGCGAATGAGTATTGCAGATTACGGCTTTGCCATCTGGGAGACCTTTTACGTGACGGTCCTTTCCACCGCGTTTGCGCTGGTACTGGGTCTGCCGCTGGGTGTGCTGCTCGTGGCCGGTGATAAGGACGGCATTCTGCCGCTGCCCGGCTGGCTGATGCACATTCTCAACATCGTTATCAACATCCTGCGCAGTGTTCCGTTCCTGATCCTGATGATCTGTGTATTCCCGCTTACCCGTGCCATCGTGGGCACCACGGTGGGTACCAAAGCCACCATCGTTCCGCTGGTGGTGGCAGCCTTCCCGTTCGTGGCACGTCTGGTGGAGACCAGCCTGCGCGAACTGGACGAGGGCGTGGTGGAAGCCGCCCAGAGCATGGGCGCAACGCCGTTCCAGATCATTACCAAGGTGATGATCCCGGAATGCCTGCCCGGCCTGATCTCCAGCATGACCACCGCCCTGACCACGATTCTGGGCTACTCGGCCATGTCCGGTGTCATTGGCGGCGGCGGTCTGGGCAAGATCGCTTTGTCCTACGGCTATTACCGCTACCAGACCGATATCATGATCGTGTGTGTCATTTTGCTGGTGCTGATGGTTCAGGTGTTCCAGACTTTGGGCACTGCTTGGGCCACCAGAAGCGATAAGCGGCTGCGGAAGTAACTCCTTCAGTCGCACTTCGTGCGCCAGCTCCCTCGGAGAAGGAGCCTCTGGCGAAGAGGAAAACTTTCCGGTATTGCTAAAGCCGAAAGGCTTTGACGGAAGGAGTTCTCTCCTCATTTCGCCCCCGGACGGGAACTAAAATTTAACGTTTCAATTCCCCGCCGGAGGCTGCAGCACTCCTGCGGGGAATTGTGCTATATGGACAAACCCAGTAAAGGAGTATGTAGTATGAATCGTGATACCATCTGTGTGCAGGGCGGTTACACCCCCGGCAACGGCGAACCCCGCCAGATCCCCATTGTTCAGTCCACCACCTTCAAGTATGCCACCAGCGAGGATATGGGCAAGCTGTTCGATCTGGAAGCTGACGGCTACTTCTATTCCCGTCTGCAGAACCCCACCTGCGACCTTGTGGCTAAGAAGATCTGCGAGCTGGAAGGCGGCACGGCCGCAATGCTGACCAGCAGCGGTCAGGCTGCAAACTTCTTTGCCCTGTTCAATCTCTGCGAAGCAGGCGACCACATCGTGGCATCCAGTACCATCTACGGCGGCACCTTCAACCTGATCTCCGTCACCATGAAGAAGATGGGCATTGAAGCCACCTTTGTGGACCCGCTGTGCACCGAGGAAGAATTGAACGCCGCATTCCAGCCCAACACCAAGGTGGTGTTCGGCGAGACCATCGCAAACCCGGCCCTGACCGTGCTGGACATTGAGAAGTTTGCCAAGGCTGCTCACGCCCACGGAGTGCCGCTGATCGTGGACAACACCTTTCCCACGCCGGTCAACTGCCGCCCCTTTGAGTGGGGCGCGGATATCGTGACCCACTCCACCACCAAGTACATGGACGGTCATGGCGCGGTGCTGGGCGGTGCTATCGTGGACGGCGGCAAGTTCGACTGGATGGCCCATGCCGAGAAGTTCCCCGGCCTGTGCACCCCGGACGACAGCTACCACGGCATCACCTACGCCGAGCGTTTCGGCAAAGAGGGTGCCTTTATCACCAAGGCTACCGCGCAGCTGATGCGTGACTTTGGCTCCATGCAGTCGCCCATGAACGCCTACATGCTGAACCTCGGTCTGGAAAGCCTGCATGTCCGGATGCAGCGCCACTGCGCCAACGGCATGGCCGTGGCAGAGTTCCTTGAAAGCCATCCCAAGGTGGCCTACGTGAACTACTGCGGCCTGGAGTCCAGCCCGTACCATGCACTGGCTGAAAAATACTTGCCGAACGGCAGCTGCGGCGTGGTCAGCTTTGGTCTGGCCGGCGGCCGTGAGGCTGCAAGCATCTTTATGAAGAACCTGAAGCTGGCAGCCATCGAGACCCATGTGGCCGATGCCCGCACCTGTTGCCTGAACCCTGCATCCAGCACCCACCGCCAGATGAACGATGAGCAGCTGAAAGCCGCCGGTGTGCCTGCAGAGCTGGTGCGCATGAGCTGCGGTCTGGAAAGCAGCGAAGACCTCATCGCAGATATTGCACAGGCGCTGGATAAGATCTAAAAGGTGAGTTCAGCAGCATCTATCGGTTCCGGCCCTTCTCGTAAAAACGCGTTTGGAGCGCCCCGCAGGGCGCGACAAACGCAAAATATAAAAAATAAATTCCGCTGAAGATAGCCAGAGCGTCAGCGGAGGCTATTCTAAATCGTTAGGAGTACGAACTATGCCGCTGATCATCCCCAAGACCTTGCCTGCTTACGATGCCCTCTACAACGAGAATATCTTCGTCATGCATCGTGAGCGCGCTCTTGCCCAGCACATCCGCCCGCTGGAGATCCTGATCCTGAACCTGATGCCCACCAAGATCACCACTGAGACCCAGATCGCCCGTCTGCTGGCAAATACCCCGCTGCAGGTGCACATGACCCTGCTGCAGACGGCCAGCCATGCGGCGACCCACGTTTCGGCAGCACACCTCGAATCGTTCTATAAGAACTTCAACGAGGTGAAGAACAACCGCTACGACGGCATGATCATCACCGGCGCACCGGTGGAGACCATGGACTTTGAGCAGGTGGATTACTGGCCGGAGCTGTGCGAGATCATGGACTTCAGCGAGACGAACGTCTACTCCACCCTGCATGTGTGCTGGGGCGCACAGGCGGGCCTGTACTACCACTACGGCGTGCACAAGCAGCTGCTGCCGGAAAAGATGTTCGGCGTGTTCGAGCACCGGGTCACCCGCCCGTCGAACCCTTTGGTGCGCGGCTTTGACGAGGTGTTCTATGCGCCCCACAGCCGCCACACCGGCATCAGCCGCGAGGATGTGGACAACTGTAAGGCTTTGCGCATCCTTGCCGAGAGCGATGCTGCCGGGCCCTTCCTTATGAGCACCGAGAACGGACGGCAGATCTTTGTCACCGGCCACCCGGAATATGACAAATATACGCTGGATTCAGAGTACCGCCGCGATGTGGACAAGGGCCTGCCCATCCATGTGCCGGTGAATTACTACCCAGACGATGATCCCACAAAGCCGCCGCTGTTCCGCTGGCGTGCCCACGCCCACCTGCTGTATGAGAACTGGCTGAACTACTACGTCTACCAGAACACCCCCTACGATCTGGGCGAGATCCAGCGCGTAAAGCACGAATAAATGCACAAAAACCGGTATTGCGTCAAAATTGCGCGATACCGGTTTTTATGTTATACTGTTCCTGCGGCCCTTCTCCATTCCCCTAACCGCGGAAAGGAGGTGGTAACCAATGGAAGCCTTCATCTCATTTATACAGACTGTCGGAGCAGAGGTAGTTGCCTACTATCTGTGCAAGTGGCTTGACAGCCTGTTCTTCAAGGGCAGTAAGCACTAACTCAAGAAGCCCCCCGGTAGTATCAGTACCGGGGGGCTTTTGGTTTTTTCGTGGTAACCACGGAACAGGCCTTCATCTCATTGCCTATCTTTAGTATATGCAGTTTTGGGCAAAAGTCAAGCGATGAAATGTAAATTATTTTTTACGCCTTACCGGCTTTTTCTTGCGCACGCTGTAGCCAAAGGTGCCCAGCTTTTTGCCCAGTGCCAGATAGTCACCGTGGCTGTAGACGATGAGCTTTGCCTTTTCGAGACACAGCTTGCCGTTTTCGTCCAGCAGGCTTTCGTCCACATCACAGGCCACCACTTCGGCAAGGAACAGGTCGTGGCTGCCCAGCGGAATCACCTGAGTTACCTTGCATTCCAGATTGACCGGGCTTTCTTCCAGAATGGGGCAGTCGGTCAGCACGCTGCCGGGGGCAGAATGCAGGCCGCAGGCGGCAAATTTATCCACATCACGGCCGCTTTTCACGCCGCACCAGTCCACCGAACGCACCAGCGCTTCGGTGGGCAGATTGATGGCAAACTGTCCGCTTTCCTTGATGAGGTGGTGGCTGTAGCGCTCCGGACGAACGCTGATGGACACCATGCTGGGCTGGGTGCAGATGGTGCCCGTCCAGCCGATGGTGATGAGATTGGGCTTTTCCAGCCCGCCGCAGGACACCAGTACCGGCGGTTCCGGGTTCAGCAGGGTGCTGCCGCGCCAGCTCTGTTTGCTCATCCGTGATACTTCCTTTCATAGGGGGCCCAGGTGCGCTCACTGATGATGTAGCGCGGACGGGCCTTGGTCTCCATATAGATCTTACCGATATATTCGCCGATAACGCCCAGACACACCAGCTGCACGCCGCTCATGAAGCAGACGATGCACACGATGGAGGCCCAGCCGGCCACGCTGCTGCCCATGGCGGCACACACGATGGCCCAGATGACTCCGATAAAGCCGACCAGACTCACGGCGATGCCCGCCCCGGTAATGATGCGGATGGGCTTGTTGGAAAGGCTGGTGATACCGTCAAAGGCAAGGGCCAGCATCTTGCTCAGCGGATAGTGGCTCTCACCGGCAAGGCGTTCGTGGCGCTCGTAGGTGACTACCTCGCTCTTGAAGCCAACCAGCGGCACCATGCCGCGCAGGAAAATGTTCACTTCCCTGTAGTCGGCAAAGCTTTCCAGCACACGGGTGCTGATGAGGCGGTAGTCTGCGTGGTTGAACACGATGTCTGCGCCCAGAGCGTTCATCACATGGTAAAAGCCCTCGGCGGTGAAGCGCTTGAAGAAGGTGTCTGTATCGCGGCGGCTGCGCACGCCGTAGACCACCTCGGCACCGTCCAGATACTTTTTAACCATCTCGTCCATGGCGTTGATGTCGTCCTGACCATCGCAGTCGATGGAAATGGTAACATCGCAGGTGCCGCTGTGCAGTGCCTCCATCAAGCCTGCCAGCACGGCGTTCTGGTGGCCGCGGTTGCGGCTCTGGGAAATGCCGATGTAGTGCTCGTCCTGTGCGGCAAAACTCTGGATCAGTTCCCATGTCTTGTCTTTGGAGCCGTCGTTCACGAACAGCACCCGGCTCTTCTCGCTCACAAGGCCCTGTGCGGCAAGGCCGCTGATCTTTTCCAGAAACATGGGCGCTGTAATGGGCAGCACCTGCTCCTCGTTGTAGCAGGGGATCACGATCCATAAAATCGGTTTTGACATATTTAAAAATACTCCTATATTAAAAATAACAAGATGATGCCGCTGACGGTTACGGCCTTCCAGTGAAAAAGAGTTTGAGAAAATCCGTAGATTTTTCTAAAACTCAAATATAAAAATAAAATTCAAGCTGAATACAGCCAAAGCGCACGCGGCGGCTATTCAAATGGTCACTGCACCATTTGCTTCAGTACCTCAGGCTCCAGCAGCTTGAAGCTGCTTTTGTAGGTGTCCAGCAGGCCGTCCCGCTGCATCTGGCTCAGCTCGCGGCTGAGGGCGCTGCGGTCGCAGTTCAGGTAATCTGCCAGCTGGATGCGGGAGAACGGGATGCTGAAGGTCAGGCTGCCAGCCCGCTCGGCTTCACTGAGCAGATAGGCGCACACTTTGGCCCGCAGGCTTTTGAGCACCAGCAGGTCGATGCGGCGGGAGAGGGAAAAATATTTATCGCTGATGGTGCGCACCAGATTGCGCAATGTCTGCTGGTGCGCCGGACTGCCATCCGAAAGCAGCAGCCGCTCGTAGGGGATCAGCAGCACCTCGCAGGGCACCGAAGCCATCACCGTGACCGGGCTTGCCAGACTGGAACCGCTCAGCACATCGCCGAACACGCCGCCCGGTTCCATGTGGGTGATGGGAATGCGCGCACCCTGCGGCCCGGGACGGTAGGCTTCCAGCTCACCGGACAGCACGATGCCCACCCTGCGGTTGGGTTCGCCCGCCAGAACAAGCGCTTCGCCTTTGCCGTAGCTGCGCATAACGGAACCCAGCTGGGCCAGCAGGGTCTGCAGCTCTTCAGGGGTCAGACCATTGAATAAAGAGGTGGAGCATAACAGCGGAAGAAAGTTTTTCATCACAATTCCGTGGGAAAGATCCGGCTTCCCACAGCCCTCCTGCAATTCCGTTGCACACGCAACGGTATTTTTGACTCTATTATAGTAAACTTAGACCCGCAAAGCAAATGATTTTGCAAATTTGCCTTGTAAAAAATATGAAAAGACCGACCCATGGTTCTGTGCAAAATTTTCAGGCACAAAACGGCGCGGTCTTGTGAGGAAAGAGGGAACCCCGCATGAAAAAACTGACATCCATGCTGCTGGCTCTGGCCCTTGCGCTGAGCCTTGCCGCCTGCGGCGGTGCGGCATCCAGCTCTGTTGCATCCAGTGCAGCTTCCAGCGAAGCTGTCTCCGAGGCTGCTTCGGAAGCCGCTTCCAGTGAGGAAGCCAAGGAACTGTCCACCACCGATGCTCTGCGCATTGCCGGCCTGAAAGGCCCCACCACCATGGGCCTTGTCAACCTGCTGAGCATGGAAGAGGATGGCACCGCTTCCATGGATTACGACCTGCAGCTTTACGGCGCTGCCGATGAGATCGTGCCGCTGCTGATGAAGGGCGAGCTGGACATGGCTGCCATCCCGGCGAATCTGGCCGCCACCCTGTATCAGAAGACGGAGGGCGGCATTCAGGCTGTGGCCGTCAACACGCTGGGCGTGCTGTACGTAGTGGAAAAAGGCGGCGATACGATCCAGTCCATGGCAGACCTTGCAGGCCGTACCATCCTGTCCACCGGAAAGGGCACCACGCCGGAGTACGTGCTGCGCTATCTTCTGAACGCCAATGGCATCGACCCGGACAAGGACGTGACCATTGAATACTACAGCGAGGCCACTGAGGTCACGGCCCAGATGGCCAATACCGAGGATGCCATTGCAGTTCTGCCCCAGCCCTATGTGACTGCAGCCGGCCTGCAGGACGACACCCTGCGTGTGGCCCTCGACCTGACCGAGGAATGGAACAAGGTCGCGGATACCCAGCTTATCACCGGCGTGACCGTGGTGCGCAAGGAGTATGCCGAGGAACACCCGGATGTTGTGGCCGCATTCCTGACCGATTACGCCAAGAGCGTGGAAGCTGCCAACACCGATCTGGACGGCACTGCCGCTCTGTGCGAGGAGCAGGGTGTTGTGGCCAAGGCTGCCATTGCCAAGAAGGCCCTGCCCAACTGCAACATCGTCTGCCTGACCGGCGACGAACTCAAGACCAACGCATCCGCTTATCTGCAGGTGCTGTTTGATGCCGACCCCAAGGCAGTGGGCGGCGCAATGCCCGGCGACGATTTCTACTGGACTGCCGAGTGATTCCTCAATAAGCCATCTCTCCGGCCGCTGTGCGATTGGTACGCACGGCGGCTTTTTCGTTTGCACAAAATGCTTGTATCCCAGCTTTTGTGCTCCCTGCACAAATTTAAAGACAAATTTTTGTGAACGAAAATGAACGAAATTGACTGGAAGTGATTGATTTTGGCACTGTATTTGCTATAATAAAGATGCGATCAACCAAAACAGCGCACAAACGGTCATAAAACGTCAAAGATAAGATCAAACCAAAGGAGAGGATGCCGATGCTGGCAGAAGAACGCTTCAGCCTGATCATGGAACAGCTGAACCGCAAGCGCACCGTGACGGTGCAGGAACTGTGCGAGGCGCTGAACACCAGCGAATCCACCATCCGGCGCGACCTGACCGAACTGGACCGGCTGGGCAAGCTGAACAAGGTGCACGGCGGTGCCACCCTGCCGGACAGCCGTTTTCTGGCGGATGAACCCACCATGGAGGCCAAGGAGTCGCAGGCTGTGGAGCAGAAGCGCAGCATCGCGCAGGCGGCGGCAAAGCTCATCAACGCCGATGATTTTGTGTTCATCGATGCAGGCTCTACCACGCTGGAGCTGGTGCGCGCACTGGCGGGGGATGCCCTCAAAGCCAGCTATGTGACTAACGGCGTGGCCCATGCCCGAGCACTGGCCCGAAAGGGCTGCCGGGTGTATCTGCCCGGAGGACTGCTGCGGCCCGAGACCGAAGCCATTGTGGGTGCACCCACAGTCACCAGCCTGCAGCGCTACAATTTTACCAAGGCGTTCATGGGTGCCAACGGTGTGGCGCTGGATGCCGGTTTTACCACGCCGGACCCCGAGGAAGCTGCCGTGAAAGCAGCGGCAGTGCACCGTGCACGGGAAGCCTGGTTCCTTGTGGATGATGCCAAGTTTTCCCGCATCTACCCGGCAGTCATTGCCGACCTGCAGGGCGGTGCCATTCTCACCAACCGCTGCCCCAACCCCAAATACAAACAATTCACGCTGGTAAAGGAGACGGAAGTATGATTTATACCGTAACATTCAACCCGGCCATTGACTATGTGGTGCGTTTGGATGCACCGCTGGAAGTAGGCGAGGTGAACCGCGCCAAAGGCGAGGACTGCGTGCTGGGCGGCAAGGGCATCAATGTGTCCGGTGTGCTGGCACAGCTGGGCTGCGAGAGCGTGGCGCTGGGCTTTGTGGCCGGTGAGACCGGCGCATGGCTGGAACGCGGTCTTGCTGCACAGGGTTTAAAGACCGATTTTGTGCATCTGGAACAGGGCATGACCCGCATCAATGTCAAGATCAAGGCAGGGCAGGAGACCGAGCTGAACGGCGCGGGCCCCGACATTCCGGAGAGCGCCATGCAGGAGCTGGAAAAGAAGCTGGACAGCCTGAACGAGGATGATATCCTCATTCTGGCGGGCAGCATCCCGGCAAGCCTTTCGCAGGATACCTACGAGCGGCTGCTGTCCCAGCTGCAGGGCAGGGGCGTGCGTGCCGTGGTGGATGCTACCCGTGACCTGCTGGTGAACGTGCTGCAGTACCACCCCTTCCTCATCAAGCCCAATAACCACGAGCTGGGCGAGATCGTGGGCAGGGTGCTGACTACGGACGAAGAGATCATTGCTGCGGCCCGCACCCTGCAGGAAAAGGGTGCTTGCAACGTGTTGGTAAGCATGGCGGGCGACGGTGCCCTGCTGGTGGACGAAAATGGCGAGGTGCACCGCATCGGCTGCCCCAAGGGCAAGGTCGTAAACAGCGTGGGCGCAGGCGACAGCATGGTGGCCGGCTTTGTGGCTGGCTGGATGCAGACCCGGAGCTATTCCTTTGCACTGCGTCTGGGCACAGCCTGCGGCAGCGCCACCGCGTTCAGTCTGGGTCTTGCCACCAAAGAAAAAATCGACGAACTGATGAAGGAAATTTGAAAGGATAGATGGCTCGCCCTCTCCGTCATTGCTGGTGCAATGCCACCTCTCCCAAAGGGAGAGGCTTTGGCAGTCCATGCAAAGTTTCCGGTTTCGCCAGAGGCTCTCCCTTTGGGAGAGCTGGACGCGAAGCGGACTGAGAGGGCGAGGACGCTAAGAGATAAGAACAAAGGGAGAAAAATCATGCGTATTACGGAATTATTCACCGCGCAGTCCATCGCACTGGATGAGGCTCTGACCGATCAGGAGCAGATCATCAGCCGTCTGGTGGAGCTGCAGGCCACCCATGGCAACATCACGGACAAGGAAGCCTACAAAAAGGCCCTTTATGCCCGTGAGGCGGAGGGCTCCACCTATGTGGACAACGGCATCACGGTGCCCCATGCCAAGACCAATGTAGTCACCCGGCCCAGTCTGGCGGCGCTGCGGCTGAGCAGCCCTGTGCAGTACAATGCCGAGGACGACGGTACCACCGACCTGCTGTTTGCCATTGCGGCTCCGGAAAACGGCAGCCTGCATGTGGACATGCTGGCCCGTATGATGCAGATGCTGATGAACGAGGACTTTGTAGAAAAGCTGAAGGCCGCAAAGACCCCTGCAGAGTTCCTTGACTGCATTGATGCACAGGAGGAGGCTCAGTTCGGCGCAGAGAGCTTCACCCAGCAGGAGATCCCCCAGAGCGGTTACCGCATTCTGGCCGTCACCGCCTGCGTCAACGGCATCGCCCACACCTATATGGCAGCGGAAGCCCTGACCAAGGCCGGTGACAAGCTGGGTCTGCCCACCAAGGTGGAGACCAATGGCTCGGATGGAGCAAAGAACATCCTCACCAGAGAAGAGATCGCAAACTGCGACGGCATCATCGTGGCAGCAGAAAAGAAGGTGGAGACCGCCCGCTTCGACGGCAAGCCGGTGCTGTTCACCCGGGTGGACGATGGCATCCACAAGCCGGAGGAGCTCATCAAGAAGATCGTGCACGGCGAGGTGCCTGTTTACCACGCCGAGGGCGGCGCACAGGCCGCCGAGGATGCTTCCGGCAAGGACAGTTTTGGCCGCACTCTGTACAAGAACCTGATGAACGGTGTTTCCCACATGCTGCCCTTCGTGGTGGGCGGCGGCATCATGATCGCACTGGCGTTCCTGCTGGACGATTACACCATCGATCCCTCCAACTTTGGCATGAACACCCCGGTCGCTGCCTTCTTTAAGACGGTGGGCAGCGCAGCCTTCGGTTACATGCTGCCCATCCTGTCTGCCTTCATCGCCATGTCCATCGCGGACCGTCCGGGTCTGGCGGTCGGTTTTGTGGGCGGTGTGCTGGCCATGAACGGCACCAACTTTGCGGGCATTGCAGCGGGTGAGACCACCGGTGTTTCCGGCGGCTTCCTTGCTGCACTGCTGGCCGGTTTTGCTGCAGGCTACATCGTCGAGCTGCTGAAAAAGATCACCGAAAAGCTGCCTGCCAGCCTGAATGGCATCCGTCCCATGCTCATCTATCCGCTGGGCGGTATGCTCATCCTCGGCGCGGTGATGTGCGGCATCAACCCGGTCATGGGCATGATCAACACTGCCATGACCGATTGCCTGAACGCCATGGGCGGCACCTCCAAGGTGCTGCTGGGTGCCATCGTGGCCGGTATGATGAGCATTGATATGGGCGGCCCGTTCAACAAAGCAGCTTACGTCTTTGGCACGGCAGCCCTTGCCTCCGGCAACTATGAGGTGATGGCCGCTGTCATGGTGGGCGGCATGGTTCCTCCCATCGCCATCGCTCTGTCCACCACCTTCTGCCCCAAGAAGTGGACTGCCGACGAGCGCCGCAACGGCATCGTGAACTACGTCATGGGCCTGTGCTTCGTCACCGAGGGCGCGATCCCTTATGCAGCAGCAGATCCGCTGCGCGTCCTGCCCAGCTGCGTGGCCGGCGCAGCGGTGGCCGGTGCGCTCTCCATGACCTTCGGCTGCGCTCTGCGTGCACCGCACGGCGGCATCTTCGTGTTCCCAGTCGTGGACCATACCGCTCTGTACTGTGTGGCGCTGGCTGTGGGCAGCGTGCTGGGTGCTGTGATCCTGAGCCTGCTCAAGAAAAACCGTACCGACGCAGAATAAACGCCATTCCTTCCATATTCGAGATACTTCATAAAGCCGCAGCAAGCCCCCGGGGAGACCCGGGGGCTTGCTGTATTACGCAGGATCGCGCGAAGGGTCAGAAGGATAAAAAGAAAAAGTAACCGCCCACGACTTCCAATCCAAGCGGTTACTTTTCTTTTGAAATTTAATTGCCGGTAAGAGGTCTGCCGTTTGCGGGCAGTGCCTTTTCCTGTCTTCATTGTAGACGCTGGTGTGTACTTTGCCAAGCATGAGCCATCAGATATAACATGATACACCCGCTGTCAAAAACGCGGCAAGAACCATTTTCACAAAAAATGCAGCAAAGAACAGCGCGAAACACCGCATTTGCTGGAAAAAGCTTTGCAGCCGCCCTTTTGGATTGCACCCGGTTTTTGAGTGTGGTATACTGTTTCTGTTATGGAAAAGTTCCGGTGCGGTGTGCCGGGCACAGCAAAGAGGAAAAAGGAAACGAACGATGAAAATTGGATTTGACAACGACAAATATCTCTCGATGCAGTCGGAGCACATCCGTGAGCGCATCAAGAAGTTCGACAACAAGCTCTATCTGGAATTCGGCGGCAAGCTGTTCGATGATTACCACGCGTCCCGCGTACTGCCGGGCTTCCAGCCCGATTCCAAGCTGCAGATGCTGCTGCAGCTGAAGGATCAGGCCGAGGTGGTCATCGTTATCAGCGCCGAGGACATCATCAGCAACAAGATCCGCGGCGACTACGGCATCACCTACGATCTGGATGTGCTGCGCCTGATCGATGCCTTCCAGGAAGTAGGCCTGTATGTGGGCAGCGTGTGCGTGACCAAGTACGCCGCTGCACCGGAGGTGGAGGCCTTTGAAAAGCGGCTGAACGGTCTGGGCATCCGCACCTTCCGCCACTACAAAATTCCCGGCTATCCCAACGATGTGGCCCGCATCGTCAGCGACGAGGGCTACGGCAAGAACGATTACATCGAGACCCAGCGCCCGCTGGTGGTCATCACGGCCCCCGGCCCCGGAAGCGGCAAAATGGCCACCTGCCTTTCCCAGCTGTACCACGAGTACAAGCGCGGCGTGAAGGCCGGTTACGCCAAGTTCGAGACCTTCCCCATCTGGAACATTCCCCTCAAGCACCCGGTGAATCTGGCCTACGAGGCCGCTACAGCCGACCTGAACGATGTGAACATGATCGACCCGTTCCATCTGGAAGCCTACGGCGTGACCACCGTCAACTACAACCGCGATATTGAGATCTTCCCGGTGGTGAACGCCATGTTTGAGCTGATCGCTGGCAAAAGCCCGTATAAGTCCCCCACGGACATGGGCGTGAACATGGCAGGCAACTGCATCGTGGACGATGCGGTCTGCCGCGAAGCCTCCCGCAAGGAGATTCTGCGCCGCTACTTCAAGTGCCTGTGTGAGCAGAAGATCACCGGCACGGTCAAGGAGACCGAGCGCTACAAGCTGGAACTGCTGATGAATCAGGCCGACCTGACCGTGGGCCAGCGCGAAGTGGAAAAGCAGGCTCATGCCCGCAGCGAGAGCACCGGCGGGGCCCCTGCTGCCGCCATTGAGCTGCCGGACGGCACCGTTGTTACCGGCAAGACCGGTCCGCTGCTGGGTGCAGCAGCATCTGCTCTGATGAATGCTCTCAAGGTGCTGGCCGGCATCCCGCAGGAGACCGACCTTGTGAGCGCAGCTTCCATTGAGCCCATCCAGACCCTCAAGACCAACTATCTGGGCGGCAAGAATCCCCGCCTGCACACCGACGAGATCCTGATCGCACTTTCCAGCTCGGCTGCTTCCAACGAGCAGGCTGCAGCGGCCATGCATCAGCTGCCCAACCTCAAGGGCTGCGATGTGCACTCCACCGTGCTGCTCTCAGGTGTGGATACCAGCACCTTGAACCGGCTGGGAATGTACCTGACCTGTGACCCTGTTTACGAGGAAGAGGACCGCAAGTACCACAAGCAGTAAATCATACAAAAAAACGAAACAGGCGCATCCAAAGGCCGAAGGGCTGGCGGATGCGCCTGTTTTTCATTGGTTCAGATGCCGGTAAAATAGGATCTGTACTTTTCTGCGTACAGCTGGGTGCCCATGCGGCGCAGGCCGCCGTACAGGTGCTGCCGGATCAGCGGTTCAATGGCATCCAGATCTTTTTCCCGGATCACCCGCAAAATTTCCCGGTGCTCGCTCAGCACATCCGGCACATTGTTGGCCCGCACCACATCCAGACGGGTAAAGCGGGAATAATCCGGCTGCGGCTTTGTCAGGTTCTGCCAGATGTACCACTTGTTCATGCTGCAAAACCAGATGGCGTGCATTTCCAAATCCAGCGTCAGGAAGGCATTGATATCCACATTGTCCGGGTCGGTCATGGTCTGGGCCATCTCTTCCAGTAGGTCATATTTGTGCTTGATTTCGATGTACTCTTTGGGCGAACAGACCTGAATGAAATCGCGCAGCACCATGCTTTCCACAGCGGTGCGCTGGTACACGATCTGATCCACGATATCCAGATCAATGGGGGTGACGATGGTGCCCTTGCAGGGAATGATCTGCACAAAGCCATTCTGCTCCAGCCGCTGCAGAGCAGTGCGCACCGGTGTGCGCGAAATGCCGAACCGTTTGCACAGCTGATTTTCGCTGATGGTCTCTCCGGGCTTGATCTTCAGCGTAACGATCTCATATTCCAGCGTCTGGTAGATGTCCTCCGGATGCAGCTGTTCAGCCATGTGCTCACACTCCATTTATACAGTTGATGATAAGATAGTTCTATTTTAGCCTGCCCAAAAGAGATTGTCAACGCATGAGGATGAAGTATACAAGAGCCTGTATACAAGTATAGGAAAAGCTCCGAAATTTATCATTTTTGACAAAAAATTGATATATCAGATGAAAATGAACGGAATTGTGTCATCGGATTGTAACAGTTTCCACGAGAAACGGATAAGATTGTTAGTTATGCACAAAGAAACTTTGCGAAGTTGGTGAAGTTTGGCTCTTGTGCGGATGTGAATTTTCTGTTACGATTAGCGTGCAATGAAAATGCTGTATACAGGGGATCGCTAAAAACTTTGCTGGCGTATGAGGCAAAACGGTGCCCCTGAAACAAGGAGGAAGATTATGAAAAAGATCTCTCGTCGCAATTTCCTGAAGGTATCTGGTGCAATGGCAGCTGCAGGTGCTCTGGCAGCCTGCGGCGGTTCCGGTGCATCCACTCCGGCTGCTTCCGGCGCAGCATCCACCAGCACCGCAGCCAGCGCTGCTGCAGCCGGTGAGGACAAGTTTGCTTCTCTGGGCGACTTCACCATGACCGTGGGTCATGCACAGCCCGAGGGCAACCCCCGCTTTGTTTCCATGGAGCAGTTTGCCGCCGATGTGGCAGAGGCCACCAACGGCCATGTGAAGATCGAAGTTTACGGCAACGGCCAGCTGGGCACCGAGAAGGAGATGCTGGAGCAGGTCGTGGCCGGCACCGTGCAGGGCATGCGCGGCGGTCAGTTCGACTTCAGCCCCCGTCTGCTGATGTTCACCCTGCCCTTCCTGACCAACACCCGTGCGCAGGTCACGGCTCTGCTGCAGAGCGATCTGGCACAGAAGGTGTGCGCTGAGGCCGAGGGCGAGACGGGCACTGTCATCATTAACCTGTGCGATGCAGGCGGCTACCGCCAGTTCTCCAACTCCAAGCACCCCATCAAGGCTCCCGCAGACCTGAAGGGCCTGAAGATGCGCACCAACGGCATGAAGACCATTGACATGACCTTCCAGGCAATGGGTGCTACCACCACCACCATCCCGTACTCCGACCTGTACATGGGCCTGAAGACCGGCGTTGCAGACGGTCAGGAGAACCCCTGGGTCAACGTGGAGGGCATGAAGTTCTATGAAGTGCAGAAGTACTTCACCGAGGTCAACTACCAGTTCCATCCGGACCCCTTCTATGTGAACGCAGCATGGTGGAACAGCCTGCCCGAGGAGTACCGCGATATCATTACCGAGTGCGCCACCAAGATGGGCGAGTACAACGACGAGCTGATCGACAAGAACTCCAGCGCCGCAAAGCAGACCATCGTGGATTCCGGCTGCGAAGTCTACGAGCCCTCTGCCGATGAGCTGAAGGCCTTCCAGACCGCTGTGCAGTCCGTGTACGACCAGTGTGTCACCGAGGGTATCTGCACCGCCGACGAGATCAAGGAGATGCAGGATATCGTCGCAAAGGCATAAGCAGAAACGACCAAAGGCAAAAACGGCCATGTTACGGTAAAGGCGAGAGGGCAGCCTGCGGGCTGCCCTCTGCTGTAACAGGCCGATGGAAAAAGTTGTAAAATAACCGAAAGGGGCTGAGCACCATCGAAAACCTTAAAAAATTCGGGAAAAAGCTGTTCGACGTGTATTTTACCATCGGCGTGATCGCCATGGCACTGCTGGCGGCTCTTGTGATCTTTACCGTTATTGCGCGCTACTGCTTCTCCCTGAGCTGGAAGCAGCTGGCAGAGTTCAACACCACCCTGTTTGCCTTTACCACCTTCTGGGGCATGGGCATCAACGTGATCAAGGACGAGCACGTCATGATCGACATCCTTTACGACGGTGTCAAGCCTGCCCGCAAGCGCTGGCTGGCTATCGTCAATTACCTCATCGTGCTGGCCGTGGTGCTGGTGTTCACCTATCAGGGCTTCAAGTATGTGGGCGTTGCCGGTAAGCAGATCAGTCAGGGCATGGAGATCCCCATGATGTATATGTACGGCATCATGCCGGTGTGCGGCATCATCTGTGCCATCTGCGTCGTGATCAAGATCATCACCCTTTACAAGGCCGACATTTCCTACTTTGCGCCCAAGAATCAGGCGCTGAGCCGTGACGACGCATAAGCGGAAAGGGGAGAATACACAACTATGGCAATGCTCATTCTTCTGGTGCTGCTGATCTTCTTTGCCGCGCTGGGCATCCCGCTGGCTTTCGCCATCGGCGCTTCCTGTGTGACCTACATCCTGATCTATGCACCTACCTTTATTACCATGCTGCCGCAGCGCGTGTGGAACGGTGCCTACAGTGAGCTGATGATCGCCATGCCGCTGTTCATGCTGGCTGGCGAACTGATGAACACCGGTGGCATCACCCAGCGCATTATTAACTTCTGCATGGAACTGCTGCGGCCCATCCGCGGCGGTCTGGGCGAAGTGAACATTGTGGCTTCCATGATCTTTGGCGGCATTTCCGGTTCCTCTGTGGCCGATACCTCGGCTCTGGGTTCCATCCTGATCCCCGCCATGGAGAAGGAAGGCTACCCGCCGGAAGCTTCTGCCGGTATCACGGTGGCATCCTCTACCATGGGCATGATCATCCCGCCCTCCACACCCATGATCGTTTACTCCATGATCTCCGGTGCATCGGTGGGTGCGCTGTTCGTGGCAGGTGCCGTGCCCGGCATCCTGATCGGTCTGACCCAGCTGGTGCTGGTGTACATCATCAGCGCCAAGAAGGGCTGGCATCCGGAAAAGGTCAAGTTTGACGGCAAGCGCGCCGCCAAGAGCCTGCTTTCCGGCATCCCTGCCCTCATCATGCCGCTGTTCATCATCATCTGCGTTTCCTTCGGCGTGTGCACTGCATCCGAAAGTGCCGGTGTGGCCGTGCTGTATTCCATGCTGGTGGGCTTCTTCGTCTACAAGGAGCTGACATGGAAGGGTGTCTGGGAGGCTTTGAAAAAGACCCTGATCTCTTCTTCCTCCATCATGCTCATCATCGGCTTCACCACCATCTTCACATGGGTGCTGACCATGCAGAAGGTGCCGCAGACGGTGGGTGCCTTCTTCATGTCCCTGAACATGCCCGCATGGGCCATTGCGCTGATCTTCGATGTGCTGATCCTGATGATCGGCACCTTCATCGACGTCAGCCCGGCCATCCTGCTGCTCACTCCCATCCTGCTGCCGGTCATGGTGCAGTACGGCTTCTCGCCGCTGCAGTTCGGTGCCATGATGATCACCGGTCTGGCCATCGGTCTGGTCACCCCGCCGGTCGGCATGTGCCTGAACGCCTGCAATAAGATCAACCGTATGCCCATCATTGAGATCTTCAAGGGCGCAGCGCCCTACGTGATCTGCAACGTGATCGTTTTGATCTCCATCAGCCTGTGGGGCCCGCTTACCACCGCCCTGCCGCAGCTGCTGGGCTACAGCATCTTCTGAGAGCAACGCGTATACCTCTTATAAAAACAGGCAGCGCTCCCTTGCGGGGCGCTGTTTGTTTTTTTTTGCACGCAAACAGGCGGGACCGTTGTATTTGACGGACAGATATGGTACACTAAGACCACTTATGTACAGGAATATAGGAAAAGAGGAATTAAATCATGGATACGCAAAAACAAAAGCGCAGCGCCTTTTCCGGCAAGATCGGCTTTGTGCTGTCGGCCGCAGGCGCTTCGGTGGGTCTGGGCAACATCTGGCGGTTTCCGTACCTCGCCGCGAAATACGGCGGCGGCATTTTTCTGCTGGTGTACATCGTGCTGGCCGCCACCTTTGGCTACACGATGATCGTGGCCGAAACGGCACTGGGCCGCATGACCCACAAAAGCCCGGTGGGTGCCTTTGGAGCCTTTGGCAAAAAGGGCGGCCTGCGGTTCGGCGGCTGGATCAATGCGGTCATTCCCATTCTGATCGTGCCGTACTATTCGGTCATCGGCGGCTGGGTCATCCGCTATCTGTCGGAGTATATCAGCGGCCATGGCAGTGAGCTTTCGCAGGACGGCTACTTTTCCAATTTCATTTCCAGCGGACTGTCGGCAGAGGTGTGCTTTCTGATCTTCACGGTCTTTACGCTGGCCATCATCTTTGCAGGTGTGCGTAACGGCGTGGAGCGTGTTTCCAAGGTGATGATGCCGGTGCTGGTGGTGCTTTCGGTGGTCATTGCGGGCTATTCGGTCACGCGCCCGGGTGCGTTGGAAGGTGTGAAGTATTTTCTGGTGCCGAACGTGGCAAACTTTTCCTGGATGACGGTGGTCACGGCCATGGGCCAGATGTTCTATTCGCTGTCCATCGCTATGGGCATTCTGGTCACCTTTGGCTCCTATATGAAAAAGGATGTCTCCATTGAGGAATCCACCGAGAACGTGGAAGTGTTTGACACGGCCATTGCCATTATGGCGGGCCTGATGATCATTCCGGCGGTGTTCTCCTTCTCCGGCGGCGACCCGGACACCCTGCAGGCCGGTCCGGCGCTGATGTTCATTACCATTCCCAAGGTGTTCGAGAGCATGGGCTTTGGCCATGTGGTGGGCATCCTGTTCTTTTTGCTGGTGCTGTTTGCAGCCGTGACCAGCTCCATTGCCCTGACCGAGAGCGCTGTCTCCACCTTTGAGGACGAGCTGGGCTGGAGCCGCGAGCGCGCAACGGCACTGATCGGCCTGATCATGGTGGCGCTGGGCAGCCTTTCGGCACTGGGCTATGGCCCGCTGGCGGGCGTGACGGTGTTCGGAATGCAGTTTCTGGATTTCTTCGATTTCCTCACCAACTCTGTCATGATGCCCATTGCAGCCATTGCTATCTGCCTGCTGGTGTCCCGCGTGATCGGCGTACAGAAGATCGAAGAAGAGGTGACGCTGGACGGCAAGCCCTTCCGCCGCAAAAAGATCTTCAACTTCATGATCCAGTATCTGTGCCCCATCTTTGCGGCTATTATCCTGATCAGCTCTGTGGCAAATGCTCTGGGCTGGATCGCAATGTAAAACAAAAGGCGCAGAAGGTGTTTCTCAAAGGAAGCCTTCTGCGCTTTTTTGTAAACACTAATCTCCATGATTGTTACCATTGAAGGAATACA